>NZ_WHJF01000063.1:0-41669 GCF_011682185.1 Massilia genomosp. 1 | reverse complement strand
TGGAGAGTCGGCGCAGTCAGGCCGCTCGATGAAGCAGGAACCCACCGAAGCGACCCGTAGATCATCACGCGGCGCCGTAGGAATCCCCTTCCTTTAGGACGGGGAGGATGTCAAATAGGCGACGGTCTTTTTCACCATTGCCTCGGCCTCCGTCTTGGTAACGAAATCGTCGGCTGCGGCGGGCAAGGCCAACGCGCACAGTAGGGTCAGCGGCAACAACGTGCGTACACGCAAGGATTGGACGATGTACATTGAAGCTCCCTGGAAAGAGCGCCCGGTTGGCGCAAGGTCCACGCTAGCACGCGTGCCGGTGCGGCGGTACACTCAGCACTGCTAGTGTCCTGAGTGTGCGCGCCAGGGCGGGACCTTAGTTGAAGCTCAAGCCGCCGGGATTGGCGTTGGTGACGGTTTTCGCCTTCAGGTCCACCGTAAAATGATCGCTTGGCTTGGCCGAGCCGAGTCCCTTGAAGATCGAGAACACCTGCTTGAACTGGTCCTGGAACAGTACGTGGACAGGGTTCTGGTCCGACGGCTGGGCGCCCACCCTGGCCGGAGCCGCCGGCTTGGCAGGAAACGCCGCCATCAATACCTTGTACATGCGCACCCGCTCCGCGCCCATGTCGCGCAGGGCCAGTTCGCCCGCATACACGGTGCGGTGGAAGTCGCCGTGGAAGTCGTAGGCGGAGACGTTGGCAAAGTCGTCCAGTTGCAGGCCCGCCGCCGCCGCCAGCTTGCCGGCGCGGCTGGTGGCCTCGGCCCAGTCGGTGGCCAGTTGCGCGGCCGGTGTTGGCGTGCCGGCCGCCGTTCCCTTGGCCGCGCATGACGCGGTGAGCGGCACGATGCCCGGCGCGTCCTTGAGCTGCGCCAGCGTGACCCTGGTGTCTAACTGCGACAAAATCAGCATCTGCTTCGCATTCAGGCTGGTCGCCGCTTCCTTCATCTCGCACGGCCAGTATTCATCCATGAAGCGCAGGCGCGACAACTCGCCGAAATAGTAGCGCGTAAATTCACCGTACGACCTGGTATCGAGGATGGCGTGGTTCCAGCGCTTCTTGATATCGACCTCGGCGCCGCTGCCTTGCAGGTAGGCGTACTCGCTCTCGTACAGCGCAAAGAGCTCGTTAAAGCGCGGCACGTTGGCCAGGGCCACGGTGCTCACGTCGACCGTGTCGGCATCCTTGTAGGTGAGCACCTTGTACGAGGCGCCGTACACGGCCAGCGACGGCGACTGCACATTGACCAGGAAGTTACCCGCAGCATCCTGATAGTCGTTGGTGCCGTTAAAGTGCATGTGACCGCCCACATGCAGGCGCAGGCCGGTGGCCGCCAGCGCCGCCGTGGTGGCCGCCGCCGGCACGCGCGCCGTCTGGAACGCGCCCGGCTTGAACACGGCCTTCATGGCGTCGGTCTGGTTGGCGTAGAAATCCATGGTCGGATAGTGCGAGAACGCCATCAATTGCTTGCCTTCGGCCCTGGCGCGCGCGGTGACCGACTTGATCCACTCCATCTGGTGCCGCTTGTGCGTGAGGACCTTGTTCCAGCCCGCATTGCCGGCGCCATCGAAACCCTTGAACGCCTTCGGGTTGGCCGGGTCGAACGAGGCGTTCGGGATAAACACGTTGGCATCGATCGACAGCAGCCACAAGCCCTTGACCGGCTCGACCAGGTAGCTCGAATCGATGATGTCGCTGCACTTCGTGTAAGGCTTGCCGAGGGCTTTTTCGCCGTCGGCCCGGTACATGCCGCCTTCGCCTTCGGCGCACATTTCGAACTGGCGGTTGCGCACGTCGCCGCCGACCATCGCTTCGGCGTAGCTGTATTTGCCACCCGGGTATTTGCTGAACGGGGTTTCCCAGTGCAGGTCGGCCTTGTTCGGCATGTAGCCAAAATCGGACAGCTTGGCGATCAGCTTTTCGTAGCCCATCTCCAGCAGTTCGTTGGTGCAGACGACGGCCGGGTCCTTGGCCTTGCAGCCCGCGTTCGCGCTGGCGAACACCTTCTGCTCCTTGCCGTCCCTGGTCAAAAAATCGCTCTTGCCGGCTTCGTCATCGTCGTACGGCTCGTTGGGGTCGTGATTGCCTGGTGCGATAAAGAAGCGCATGCCCTTGGCCTGGTACTCGTGCAGGATGGCGCTGATGCCGTTGATGTTGATCGGCTGCGCATCGTCCGAATAGTCGCCCGGCAGCGCGACCAGGCGGATGCCCCTGGCGAACGCGTCGTCCAGGGCGGCGCGGAAGGCGAAGTAGTTTTCGTTGAACAGGCGCGTCGAGGTGAGCTGCGCGTACATGGTGCGGATGGTGGCGTTCTTGCCATCCTTGGTGGGAATGCCGCTGAACTGCGCGCTCTTGAAGTCGCCGTACACGTCTTCGAAATGCACGTCCGTCATGAAGGCGACGCTCGGCGTCGCGGCCGGCGCCGCCACCGGGGCGGGCGCCGGCGCGGCGGCAGGTTCGTCCTCGCTGCTGCAAGCGGCCAGCAGCAACAGCGAGGCGGCGGCCAGGCCAAGGGACGGGCGAACGGAAAGTGTGATTCTCATGCATCGACTCCGGTGGACCGGCACCTGGCCGGGCGGGGTGGGGAAGCGCGCATTCTTGCATCGCAAAATGACCTGCTCATGACAGTCGCCTTGCGCAAGCACGCGCGATGCGCAAGAATGGTTCTCTTTCAACGACACTGCCGGCGTCCCGCGCGCCCGGCCTGGCACCATGTTGCGTCAATCTCTTGCTGTATTTATCGGGCCGGCACGCGCCATCGCGATGCTGGCCTTTGGGGTGGGCGCCTTGAACGTACACGCCGCGCCGGCCAGCCAGTGCTTCGGCAGCGTGAGCAAGGGACGGCTCGAAGGGGGCGTCCAACTGCCGGTATCGGGGCCGAACTTTTCCGCCTACAGCGCACAGGCGATCGCCGCCGGCCGCACCCACGTGCATGCGACGGTGGCGCGCATCATCCTGGACGCGTACGCGGGTGCGCAGGCGGCAACGCCATCGGCCAGGTTTGTTTACGGCGAGACCGGCATGGTCAACGGCGGGCCGTTCGCGCCGCACAAGACCCACCAGAACGGGCTGTCGGCCGACTTCTTCGTGCCGCTGCGCGATGCGCGCGGCGCGCCGGCCTCGCTGCCGGCCAGCGCCCAAAACCACTACGGCTACGACATCGAATTCGACGCCGACGGCCGCTACCAGGACTACCGCATCGACTTTGCCGCCTACGCCGAGCACCTGTACCAGCTCGACGCGGCCGCCAGGGCGCACGGCGCGGCGCTGGGGCTGGTGATCGTCGATCCGCGCTTCATGCCGGCGCTGCTGGCCAGCGCGCGCGGGCCGTGGCTGCGAACGCACATCCCGTTCATGAAGGGCAAGCCGTGGGTGCGCCACGACGAGCATTTTCATATCGATTTCAAGCTCGCCTGCGCGCCGCTTGGCGCCGCACCTGCAAGCCGTCGGCCATGATCAGCGCCACGCTGGAGGGCGAGCCACGGCGGGCCGATCAGGTTCGCGCCAGGCAGGCGCTGCTGGCGCCTTCGAAGCGGTCCAGTATCTCCATCTGCTCCGCGCGGCATGGCAGCTGTTCCAGCGCCTTGAATTGCGCAACCGTTTGCTGCGCAAGCGGCAGGGGGCTTAACAACAGGATGAACATGGCGCCCCAGAACGGCAGCGAGACGCAGCTGAAATGCGCAGCGTTGCGCGGCCGGGCCGATGTGTGCCAGTCGTCCTGGATGAAGTCCAGGCAATTGAACGCGGCGCAGATGCGCTCCACCACGCGCTTGTCGCCGGCGAATGGAACGAAACGTTCCGGCTTGGCCAGCATGCCCGGTATGCTCGAGTACTTGCTGATTTGCTGGTATGCCGCGCGATGCAGGAGATAGTCCTCCAGGCCGGCGTTCGATGCAATGTCGCCAAGATGGTCGGAGCCGAAGATCATCAGTCCCTGCAATCGGCCCATCGAGCTGGTGAAGTGGTCGGCGCACGGCTTTTTCATCAGTGGAGCATGGCGCCGGTAGGCGGCATCGAGCAGATGATAGTGCTTTCCGACCTCCGCGCCGGGCAGGAGGTTGCGCCGGCACAGAAAGTAATAGAACTGCGACTGTTCGCTCTCGTCGAGCAGCGACGGCGCTTTCTTGATGTTGTTCGTGAGGCTGGGCCAATTCTGGGGATACCAGTCGGGGTCGACGCCCTTGGCAAGGCCGGCTTCCTCTGTTGCAATAAAGGTCATGAAAATACCTTTGATTTCTTCCTTCGTGGCCATCGCTCCTCCTTCGCTAATAAGGAATCGGCCATATTACCTTAATGACAAGGTCGCCGCAGCTCGGAAGATACGCTCACAAGCTGTGGCCAAAAACTCACGAGGCGGGGCCTAACGCATCGCCAGTCGGAATGTTTACTTTCTTTGGCGACATGAAAATGGTACCCTGCGCTATTATGCGAAAAACATCATTATCTCCGCCGCCAGTCACCATCGAAACACTATGAACAAGAAAAAGTTGGGAATCATCGCCGCGGGCGTCGCCCTGTGCGCCGCCGCCGTGGCTGGCTATGCCATGTTCGGCTGGAAGAAGGCGCACCACGGCAAGGGCCTGAACATCGACCTGTCGCAGCCCGACGCGCTGATCGTGACCAAAAGCCTGTCGTCGCTGCCGCGCGACCTGCTCACCATTGCGCTGGCGCGCGACGTGCTGCGCGAGGATTTTGTGTTCTATTATGAGCAGAATGGCGACAAACTGGGCCTGCAGGGCGCCTTGCGCCGCATCGCCTACGAACATCAACTGGGCTGGGGCGACCAGTTGATCCGCACGGTGCTCGACGAGCCGGCCGACGTGGCCTTGTGGCGCGAGGAAGACGGCTCGCTCAAGCACTTTGCCATCGCCGTCTCGCGCAACAGCATGACGCGCCTGCTCGAACAAGCGGGCAAGGTCGCGCTCAAGGACACCCAGATGACGCTGGCCGGCGAGATTCGCGTCGAGGGCGACAAGGTCGCGCTGTACTCGCTCAATTATGCCCACAATCGCACTTTGCTGATCGCCGCGCGCGGCACCCGCATGGTGATCCTGTCCGATCCGGCCATGGTGTTCGGCGCCGACGGCAAGGCCGACGGCAAAGCCGAAGCGACCGTGGCCAACCTGCTCGCCGCCGATCCGAAAAAGCAGCAGGCCTTGCGCCAGCAGTTCCACCTGGACGCCCAGCCGGCCGACGGCCACAGCGTGGCGGTCAAGGCCGACGTGCTGGCCTTCGGCTACCAGCCGTTCTTCGGCGCGCTCGACGCGCTGCGCTTCGACTTTAGCAAGGGCCAGTGGCAGACGCGCGCGCTGGTCGACGCCGGCAAGCTGGCCGCCGGCGGCTACGACAACCGCGCCCTGTGGCCGGTGCTGCCGCATAATCCGGCCGCCTGCTTCGCCTTGCCCGCGGATTGGGCCGCCATGAAGACGGTGCTGGGCGACGTCGACGCATCGTCCAACGTGGCGCCCCTGTCCGAACAGTTGACGGGACCAGCGGCGGTCTGCTGGTACGGCACGTCGCGCCTGTACACGCCGCTGGTGGTGGCCACCCGCAAGGCGGGCGGCGGCGACGAACTGTATGGCGCGCTGTTCACGGCCGCCATCGGCAACAAGAAAAGCGGTGCGGTGCAAAAAACGGCCGGCCCGAACGGCGCCACGCTGTGGCAGCGCGAAGTCGCCACCGGCATCGGTCCCCAGCATCCGACCCTGGCGGTGAGCGGCCAGACCGTGCTGTTTTCGCCAGACCGCAAGCTGGTCGAACAGGCGCTCGCGGTCGCCCGCAAGCAGGCCCCGGCGATCGCCGACCGCCTGAGCGATTCCTCGCGCACGGTGGGCCTGATCGCGCCGTCCGCGCTGGCCGAGTTGATCCGCAAGGAAGCCTTCGACGCGCTGCCGTCCGCGCGCGAGCCGGTGCTGCGCGCCGCCGCCGATGCGCACCTGGTGCCGCGCCTGAACGCGCTCAAAAAATATCCGCCATACCGGCTCGTGCTCAAGTCGCTGCCCGCCAGTGGCGTGAGCTGGCAGCAGGTCGAGTGGCAGGCGATCGATAAATGATGGCAGTCACCCGCCGTCGCCTGTTGGGCCTCGCCGCCGGCTGCGCCGTGCTGCCGTGGGCGCGCGCGCTTACCGGCGCCCCGGCCGCCGTCATGCCCGCCTGCCTGTCGAAGGCGCAGAGCCGCGCCTTCCAGGCGTGGATGCTGCGCATCGTGAACGCGCAGATGGAGCAGGGCCCGTCGCCGCGCTGGCAGCACCGCGACTGCGCCGGCCTGGTGCGCTTTGCCGTGAACGAGGCGCTGACCGTGCATGACGCCAGGTGGATGCGCGCCAACGGCATCGGCAGCGATGGCCAGCTGCCTCCCGAACTCGAACTGACGCCGGCCCAGCAAGTGCTGCGCAACCGCTGGGTGCAGACCGGCGGCACGGTCGGCCATTATGTGTCGGCCATCGGCCTGGTGCAGAACAACAGCCGCTTCATCGGGCGCGACGTCAATCAGGCGCAGCCCGGCGACCTGCTGTTTTTCGACCAGGGCGACGAACATCACCTGATGGTCTGGATGGGCGCGCGCATCGCGTACCACACCGGCACCGTCACACCGAACGACAACGGACTGCGTACCGTTGATGTCCCACAACTCAAAACCTGGAAGGACACGCGGTGGCAACCAGCGGTCGACAATCCCAATTTCGCCGGCATGTTCCGGCTGGCGTTTTTAACATGAACAATCCAATCACACGCGTCATGGCGCTGCTGGTGCTGCTGTGTACCCTGCAACCGGCGCTGGCGCCGGCCCAGGAGGCCGAGGCGGTCGAGGTCCAGGCCAAGCCCGCCGCGGCCGGCGCCGCGCCGTCCGGCACCAATTACACCAGCTTCAAGGGCGAACCGTTCTTCCTGCTGTCCGACGCGGCCTACGGCAGCGGCGAAGTGGCCAAGGTGCGCCTGGAAGTGCCGGGGCGCGATATGGCGCGCTCCAACCTGGAGGAGTACGGGGGCGTCGATGTGCTGGTGTACCGCGTGCCCGAGCCGCTCGAGTTCCTGAAAAAGCAGCGCAACCTGCACCGCGTGCAGGTGGCCGGCAATTACAAGGGCGAGGGCTTGCTCAACACCCTGACCATGCTGTGGGACCGCTGGTGGAAGCAGTCGCGCATGGCCTGGCGCAAGCTGTTTTCGAACGATGCGCGCGAGGCGGTCACCAGCGCCCAGCCCAAGCTGGCCACCAGCGAGTCGATCACGCGCCCGGTGCCGTTCCGCCAGCAGCCGCAGTACGAGCCGCTCAAGGGCTACGATCTGGTCGACCGCTTCCGCTATCCGGTCTGGAAGGCGCAGATCGTCACGCCGCCGGCCGGCATCAAGATGGAAGGCTCGAGCAGCGAATTTATGGCCACCAGCGCCGGCAACGTGATGATCCCGATCGGCCAGCGCAAACCGGGCCTGTACCTGGTCGAGGCGATCATCGGCGAGCACCGCGCCACCACCCTGGTGTTCGTGTCGGACACGATGGCCATTACCAAGGTGTCCGCCAACCAGATGCTGGTGTGGGCAGCGCGGCGCGACAACGGCGCCGCGGTGCCGGACGTCGACGTCACCTGGACCGACGGTAGCGGCGTGCTGCAATCGGGCCGCACCGGCGCCAATGGCGTGGTCTCGCTCGATCGCGGCAGCCCTGAGCACACCTATGTGATGGGGGAAGACCGCAGCGGTGGCGTGTTCGTGTCCGAGAATTTTTACTACGACAGCGAAATCTATAACACCAAGGTGTATGCCGTTACCGACCGTCCGCTGTACCGGCCGGGCGACGAAGTCAACGTCAAGTTCATCGGCCGCGAATTTACCGGCGCGCGCGCGTCGCAGGCGGCCGTGACGGCGCCGCTGGCGCTGACCGTGTTCGATCCGAACGGCACGCCGCTGCTGACGCAGTCGCTGCAACTGACCGGGGAAACCGGCAGCGATACGCGCTTCCGCCTGCCCGACAACGCCGGCGCCGGCGGCTACGAACTGCGCTTCACCTACCGCGACACCCAATACGGCGCCGCCTTCCGCGTGGCCGACTACGTCAAGCCGCATTTCGAGATCAACCTGGTCCCGGCCAAGGCCGACTTCAAGACCGGCGAAGACGTCAAGGGCCGCATCGAACTGCGCTACCCGGACGGCACGCCGGTCGCCAAGGCCAGCCTGTCGTTGACCCTGCGCGCCCAGAAGAACGCCATGGTCGAAGGCGAATTGCGCTACAGCGGCGCGTTCCCGGTCGAATTGAAGACCCAGGAACTGGTCAGCGACGGCAAGGGCAATGTCGATTTCGTCCTGCCGCAGGCCAAGGACCCGTCGCGCTACATCCTCACCGTGCTGGCCTCGGATGGCGCGGCCTACCGCGTCAAGAGTACGCGCGAACTGATGATCGAGCGTTCGGCCAGCCAGTACACGCTCAAGGCGCAGCGGCGCTTCTCCGCGCCCGGCGAAACGGTGCGCTTCGACGTTGCGGCCGAGGCCACGGCGGGCGCCAAGCCGGTGCGCTGGGAGATGATCCAGTTAGAGAAGCAGACCAGGACCGAGGGCGTGTTCGACGCGTCCAGGCCGACCTGGGATGTCAACTTCCCGGCATCGGGTTCGTATCAACTAAGCCTGCGCGACGCCCAGAACAACCTGGTCGGCGGCACCAGCCACTGGGTCAGCGGCCAGGGCCTGGCCGCCACGCCGGGCAGCATCGAGATCGTGCTTGACCATGAACGTTACCGCGCCGGCGACACCGCCGAAGCGCTGATCACCTTCGCCGACCCGGTCGACCAGGCCTTGCTGACGCTTGAACGCGACAAGGTCGAACAGCTTGGCCTGCTCAGCGCCGGCGCCGACTGGATCAAGCCGGTGCGCGTGGCGCCGAACCAGTGGCGCGTGAGGATTCCCATCAAGGACGACTACGGCCCGAACATCACGTTCTCGGTGGCGTACACGCGCAAGGGCGACTTCGTGTTCCAGAACGCCGGCATCCAGATCGTCGAGCCGCGCATCGCGCTGCAGTTCAAGACCGACAAGGAAGTCTACCAGCCGGGCGAGAAGGTCACCATCGACGTCACCGCGCGGATGGACGGCAAACCGGTATCGACCCTGGTCACGCTGGGCGTGGTCGACGAAATGATCTACGTGCTGCAGCCGGAGATCGCGCCCGATATCGGCGACTTTTTCTATCACCCGCGCCGCAACAACGTGCGCACCACCGCCAGCCTGTCGTTCATCAGCTACGACCTGGCCGCCGGGCGCAGCGCCGGCGCCCCGGCGCGCCATAACTACAACGAGCGTGGCGTCAAGGTGCTGGAACGCCCGCGTCGCGACAATGTCGACACCGCCTTGTGGGCGCCCGCGCTCAAGACCGATGCCGACGGCCGCGCGCGCGTCACCTTCACCATGCCCGACGCGCTGACGCGCTGGCGCATCACCGGCCGCGCCATGGATGCGCAGGGGCGGGTCGGCCAGCACAGCGGCTATCTGCGCTCGGACAAGAACTTCTTCGCCAAGTGGACCGCGCCGGACTGGATGCGCGTGGGCGACGCGCCGCAGGCGTCGGTGGCGGTGTTCAACCAGACCGCCAGCGACCAGCCTGTTGAAGTAAGCCTTACCGCCGGCGCCGTCGTCAAGACCGAGAAGATCACCGCCCGCCGTGGCGTGAACTATGTGCAGTTTCCGCTGCCGGCCTACAGTGGCCCGATGCGCCTCGAAGTCAAACAGGACGGCAAGCTGGTCGACGCGCTCGACACCGAGGTGCAGGCATTGCCGGCCGCCTGGAACAGCCCGCGCACCCTGAGCGTGCCGCTGAGTGGCGTTAGCGTGCCGCTCACGCTGCCGGCGGACGCGCGCAATATCCGCGTGTCGTTCGCCAGCGGCGCGGCCAGCCACTTCGCGCGCATCGCCGACGACCTGATCGAGTATCCCTACGGTTGCGTGGAACAGACATCGAGCCGCCTGATTCCGCTGGCGCTCGGATTGCAGAACCTCGGCCCGGAAGCCGGCCCGGTGCAACTGCGCCTCTTGAACACCTTGCAGGCGCAGCGCCTGCGCCTGGTGTCGATGGCCGGTCCGGAAGCGCAATTCGGCTGGTGGGGCAATGCCACCGCCGGCAATTCGCTGATGACGGCCTACGCCTATTACGCCGACTGGTACGCGGCGCGCGCGCTGCGCATCGAGATGCCGCCCGAGCACTGGCAAGGTTTGCTGGCCATGTACGGCAAGGAAGGCCTGAAAGAACCGGTGCTGCACCGTGCGCTGACCCTGTGGCTGGCGCAGGAAATGGGCTTGCCGGTCAAGACGCTCGCTTCCGGCCTGGCCGACGAACTGGCCAAGACCAAACTTGACGCCAAGCCGGCCGCGCTGGCGCCGACCAGCAGCATGCTGCTCACCGCCGAAAGCGGCAACTCGCAGGCGCTGACCCTGGCCCTGCTGTCGGTGATCGCCGCCAACGATGGCGTGGCGCTCGCACCCGAACTGCAGGAGCAAGCCGGCGCCGCGTGGACCACCTTGCGCGCCAACCCGGCGCCACTGGCGCAAGCCTTGCTGATGCTGGGCGGGCAGCTGCCGGCCAGCCAGGCCGACGCCGTGCTGGGCGCGGTGCGCTCCGACATGGCGACCCTGGACCGCGCGCTGACCTTGGTGTGGGTGCAGAAGAAGCTGGGCGGCCCGCCGGCCGCAAAAGACCCCGGCGTTACGCTTGCCGGCACCTGGCAGAAATCGGCCAGCCCGCTCGGCCAGGCCTTGTTCCGCTGGCAGCCTGTAAAGGGTGTACCGACCCAGTTGCAACTGGCCGAAGCCGCGCCGGAGAACACGGTGGCCATCATCGAGTACGACAGCCGCGAAGCGGAAACGCATACGCTGCCGGTCAAGATCGAACGGCGCCTGATGCGCATGGAGCAGAAGGACAAGACCTTCAGCCCCGTGCCCGTGAAAAACGGCGAGGCGTTGCGCACCGACGCGCTGTACCTGGACGAAATCACGCTCACGCCGGCGGCCGGCGCGAAGTACCGCTATGGCTTGCTCGACGTGGCGCTGCCGCCCGGCGCCTCGGTCGAGGCGACCACCTGGGGCATGACGCTGGCCGGCGAGAAAAAGGAAGCGCTGGAAGCTGCGCGTCATGAATCGCGCCGCGAAGGCTACGTGGTGCCGGTCGAGCCGCTGGCCGAACCGCTGCGCGTGCGTCATCTGCTGCGCTTTGCGCAAAAAGGCAGTTACGTGCTGCCGCCGGCGCGCTACTACCGCATGTACCAGCCCGAGAACAAGGCGCTGGAAGGCGAGGGCAAGACCATGCGCACCTTGCAGGTCGAATAATGCCGGCATGGCGGTCAAGCCGATGCGCATTGGCGCTGGCGCTGTGCGCACCGCTGGCGCAGGCGGCCACGCTCGATGTGGCGTGGTGGCGCGACGGCCAGCTCAGCGCGCTGCAGCTCGACGACAAGGGTGGCAGCAGGCGCGCGCCCTTCGACGGCGCGCGCCAGGTGCCGCTGGGCAGCCTGTGGAAGCTGTTCGTGTATGTGTATGCGATCGACAAGAAAGTACCGACCCCGGACTACACCTGCGGCGGCCAAAAGAACGAGGAAGTGTACTGCTGCACCGCCGGCAAAAGCATCGCGCGCGACCTGGCGCTGGCGCAATCGTGCGGCCTGTTTTTCTCGCCGGCCCGGTTGATGCTGACGCGCCGCCCGTGGCGGCAGTATTGGAGCGGGCGTCTTGGGCGCGATGCGAGCGGCGAATACGACTGGCTGGCCGACCCGGCGAACCTGGCGCCGGAACGCCTGGTCAGCCTGCGCAGCCTGATGCTGGCGCTGGCCAGCATTCCGGCCGACAGCCGCAAGGACGCCGGGTCGGCGCTGCTGCACGTGGTGCTGGGCGCGCGCGGCGTCAACACCGCCAGCTGGTTCGGCAGCCGCCTGCGTGTGAAGACCTACTCGTGGCACCATCCGCAGCGCACGACCGAGCGGCTCGGCGGCGCGGCCGGCTGGCTGGCCGATGGCACCCCGCTGTGGTTCGGCGGCGCCGACACCAGCAGCCGCATCCTGGAAAAATGGGCACCGCGCCTGGCCAGTACCTTGCCGTCGGCGGCGGCGCCGCTTGATGCGGGCTGCGTGCTGGTCGATTACTTCGCGCGCTATCCGATCAAGGCGGTGGCGGCGGGGCGCAACGCCGCCGTGCCGGGACTGCTTCGCGGGCCGTACCAGGTGCGCTTCGAAAACGGCCGCAGCCTGGCGTTTTTCAGCCAGAACGACATGCTGCTGGAGCGCGATCCGCAGGGCCGGACGCGCCTGACCGGACGATTCGGGGTCAACGAGTACGTGGCGCGCGTGATCGATCGCGAGGGCGGTACCAGCGCGCCGGAGGCGGCCAAGGCGCTGGCGGTGGCGGCGCGTACCTATCTGCAGCAGAACGCGCAGTGGGCCGAGGGTTGCCAGCGCATCGCCGACAGCAGCGCTACGCAGCGCGTCGCTCCCCAGCCGGCCAGCGTGGCGGCGCGCGCCATCGCCGACTGGACCGACCAGCTGGTGCTGTCCGGCGTGAACGTGCGCTATCACGCCGAGACGGCGTCGAAGGACACCATGGCGTGGAGCCAGGCGGTGGGGCAGGCGCAGCAGGGAATGCGTTTCGACGCCATCCTGACTGCGGCCTATCCCGGCGCCGACCTGACCACGCTGTCGGGCGGCGACTCGCAGCAGTGCGTGCGCCTGCCCGGCGCGCAGGCGTGGCTGGCGCGCGAACTGCCGCAGTGGGAGCGCGTGCTGCGCAAACAGGCCGGCTACGAAACACCGGCCGAACCACCGGCGGTATGCCACCTGGTGCGCGGCGCGCCGTATTCGGAGCAGTCGCGTAACCGGATCTATCTGCGCGGCCTGGCCAGCCGCGAGGACCGCATCACCCTGGTACACGAGTTCCTGCACCTGGGCCTGCGCAAGCACCCGAGCGGGCAGGATGAAGTCCTGGTCGAACAACTGGCGCGGCGCCTGGTCGATACGCGCCTGGAAGCGCATCAATAATCCCACCACACCTGATCATGAAAATACTGTTGATATCCGCACTGCTGTTGTCCACCACCGCCCTGGCCCAGGTGAAGATCGACTCGCCCAACAGCGGCTGGCGCAATTCCAAGGGCGCCAAAGAGGCGTATTCGCAGGATGTGAATTATCCGGCGGCGTCGGTCAGCGTGCAGGAGGGGCAGAGTCCGACGGCCGAGATTCGCGGGCGCATCGCCTCCAAGGGCAAGAGCAAGCCGGCCACCCTGGTGGTCAACGGCGTGGCGATGCCGATGGCGGTGCAGGAAGACGGCAGCTTCGCGCGCCCGTACGCCTTCGGACGCGGGTCGAACAGCGTGGAAGTGCGCTCGCCCGACGGCAAGGCGCGCAACCGCACCCAGTTCCTCGATTCCTACGCCGGCAAAACCCAGTCGCGCCTGCGCGTGGTGCTGTCGTGGGACAGCGACGGCACCGATGTCGACCTGCACGTGGTCGCGCCCGACGGCGGCCACTCGTGGTACGGCAACCGGGTCATGCCCAACGGCGGCGCGCTCGATGTCGACGTCACCACCGGTTATGGCCCGGAGATCTTTTCCAGCGCCGCGCCGCCGAAGGGGAACTACCACGTCTATGTGAACTATTACGGGGCTGGCCAGGACAGCGGCATCCTGACGGTGGCGCAGGTGGCGATCATCACCAACGAAAATTCACCGAACGAGCGCCAGGAAGTGGTGCGCGTGCCATTGCGCGCGCCGGGTGAACTGACCTTGGTCAAGTCGTTCGTGTTTCCTTGACCTGCGCTCCGAAAACAACGCCCTTCATCGGCGCTTTGACAGTTTTTGAAAGGCATGTAAAACTGTCGTCAGGAAATACGATCCTGGCTGCGTACCGACCGCGCCAGTCTTATGACGAATTGGAGTGCAAGTGAGTACTGCAGCATGGATCTACGATGCCAGCATCGTTATCAGGAACGCCCGGCAACCGGAGGCGTTCAACGCGATTCGCACATCGTTCGAAGGATGCGACTCCTTTTTCGCCGAACGCGCACGCGCCGAACGCGACTTCCCGGCTTTCCTTGAATCGATCGGCTTCACCAGCCAGCGCCAGGAAGGCGCGCTGCTGATTGACGGCGGCGATATCGAGATCATCACCAACTGGCTGATTCGCCTGTTCGACACGCTCGGACCCTTCGTCGAACCGGGCGGTGTGCTGGAGATCCGCGACGAAGAAGGCGAGCAGATGACGTTCTGCTACGACGGCAAGCAGATGGACATCGAATTCAGCGAGTAATGTAAGGCGGCGGCGCGCCGCTTCATGCTACATTGGCACCCCATCAATTTTGCAGGAGTGCCGCGTCATGCCACCGAATCCCGACATCGCCTCAATCCGCGCCGACCTGCTCGACGAGATGGCTGCCTATATGGCGCGCTGCGCCGAAGACCCGGACAACGAGCCCCCGTACGGCAAGGCCGAAATCGCCGCGTGTGCGAATATCCTCGATGCATACGCCGCCGCCATCGACAAGCTCCCCAAGCCTGCCGACCATGCAGCGATCATGAAAGAAGTTGAACGCGTCGTCGTGGCCCTCAACGAGTTCGATGAACGCGCCGGCGGCGTGATCGAGACCGAAGAGCGCGAAAAACTGTGCGACATCATCTACCTGGTTGCCAAGGACGCCGGCCTGCAAGCCGACCAAGACATCACCGAACAATGGCGCGACTGGTAAATACAGGCACTGCGACACGCACTGCGACGCGCACCTCGCGCGCAACCTTGCAATTTATATAGTCCAGACCTATACTTCGCCGGTAGTCAAGCTTCTGGTTCTGGCAAACAATCGTTTGCCGGATTAAATGGGAAGCCGGTGCGCTCCTTCACGGAGCAAAGCCGGCGCTGCCCCCGCAACGGTAAGCGAGTCAAGGATGTGCATCACGCCACTGTGCAAAGCATGGGAAGGCGCATATCCCGGAAGTGGGCTTCGGCCCCGCCACTCGCCAGCCCGGAAACCAGCCGAAGCGGTAAGTCGTTTGTATCGCGGAGGGCGATCCAGGTGGATCGCTGCGTACCGCACCCATCTCAGGTTCCTTCTCCCCTTGCAAGCCCCCGGTTGCCGGCCTTGGCAAGACGCGCGCGTCTGCATTGGACTGGCTCTATGCGCAGTGCTTTTGGAAGGAATGCCATGTCGTCGATCCGCAGCGTCACCCCCACCTTTGACGAACAAGTCCCGTTTACCGCCATCAAGGAGCGCATCGTGCAAGCCATGTGCGCCGCCAGCCTTGGCGCCGTGCTGCTGTTCGGCGCCGGCTTCGCCTCGATGGAAACGCTGCACAACGCGGCGCACGACAGCCGCCACTCGGCCGGCTTTCCATGCCACTGATTCGCAGCGCGCCCGCAACGGGCCTGGGCACCTTTAACCGCATCCTCGCCAGCGCGGCGGCGGCCGGCATTCTCGCCGGCCTTCTGCTGACCGGCGTGCAACAGGTGCAAGTGGCGCCCATCATCCTGCAGGCCGAGGTGTTCGAAAGCGCCGCGCCCGTAGCGCTGGAAGTGGCGGCGCCGCACAGTCACGCCGACGCCACGCCGCACGAGCATGCGGACAATGGTGCCCACGAAAGCGCGCATGAACACGGCGGCTGGCAGCCGGACGACGGTCTTGAACGCACCTTCTACACGGCGCTGGCCAATATCAGCGCCGGCGTCGGTTTTGCGCTGCTGCTGGCGGCGGCCATCAGCCTGCACGGCCGTGCAAGCGGCTGGCGCGCGGGCCTGTTGTGGGGCGCGGCCGGCTACACGGCGTTCTTTGTCGCGCCCTCGATCGGCTTGCCGCCCGAGCTGCCGGGCACCGTCGCCGCGCCGCTGCTGGCGCGCCAGCTCTGGTGGACCGCCACCGTCGCGGCCAGTGCCGGCGGCCTGGCGCTGGTGGTCTTCGCCAAAAACTGGCCGCTCAAGATCGCCGGCGCCTTGCTGCTGTTCGTGCCGCACCTGGTCGGATCGCCGCAGCCGGCGGTCCATTCGAGCAGTGCGCCGCCCGAGCTGGCACGCAGCTTCCTGTACGCGACCTTGCTCGCCAATGCCGCCTTCTGGCTGGCCATGGGCGCGCTGTCGGGCTACTTCTACAAGAAGTTCGGCTGACCGATGCGCACCCACGACCGGCACGTGTTCATGTGCGTCGGCCCGCGCTGCACCGAAAACGGCGTGCAGGCGCAGGCCGTGTTCGAGCATATGGGGCGCGAGATCGATGCGCGCCCGGACTTGTGCGTCAAGCGCACCCGCACCCACTGCATGGTCGCGTGCCGCAATGAAGGGCCGATCGTGGTGGTGTATCCCGAAGGCGTGTGGTACCGGCGCGTCGATGAAGCGGCGGCCGCGCGCATCGTCAGCGAGCACCTGATTGGCGGCACTGAAGTGACCGACCTGATTTTCCATCGCATCGGCGAAGGCGACACACTCGTGGCGGACAATGACACCTGATTTTCCTCAAGGCCCGGGGCCCATCGCGCTGCTTACCCACGCATCGAACGACCTGACGGTCCTGCACCACGCCGTAAGCCAGTTGCCGCCCGAGTTCGGCGCGGTGGCGGGCGTGAACCTGCAAGGACTCGACGCTGACGGCGCTACGGCGCTGCTCACGCGCGAGGTGCAGGGCGCGCGCATCATCATCTTGCGCGTCCTCGGACGACTCGGCAGCGTCCCTGGTTTTGCCGACCTGGTCAGTCATGCGCGCCGCACCGGCCAGCACCTGATCGCCATCAGCGGCACCGGCGAGCCCGATCCGGAGCTGGCCGCGGTATCGACCGTCGCAGCGGACGTGCTGCAACAGACACTGAACTACTTCCATTGCGGCGGCAGCGGCAACCTGGCGCAGTTGCTGCGCTATTTGTCTGACCACCTGCTGCTGACCGGATTCGGGTACGAAAGCGCGCTGGCGCTGCCGGAACACGGCATTTATCATCCCGACCTGGCGCAGGGCGCCGCCATCGACGACTGGCTGGCGCTGCGCAATGCCGGCGCGCCGAGCGCCGGCATTGTGTTCTACCGCGCGCATTGGATGAGCGGGAACACGCGCTTCATCGACGCGCTGCTGGGCGCCCTGGAAAAGCGCGGCATGAACGTGCTGCCGGTGTTTACGTCGTCCTTGCGCAGCGGCGCCGGCGGCGCTGGCGCGCTGCCGGACGCGCTGCGCTACTTCAGCGACGCGCGCGGGGTGCATATCGACGTATTGATCAACACGACATCGTTCGCGATGGGCGAGATTACGCCTGGCGGCCCCACGCCGGCCGGCTGGTCGGTGGGCGTGCTGGAAACGCTGAACGTGCCGGTGCTGCAAGCGATCACCAGCGGCATGACCCTGCCGCAGTGGGAGCAGTCCGCGCGCGGCCTCAATCCGCTCGATACCGCGATGAACGTGGTGCTGCCCGAATTCGACGGGCGCATCATCACCGCGCCGGTGTCGTTCAAGTCGCGCGCCGCCGGCCTGCAGGGCGACGCGGTCGACTACGAGCCGGTGCCGGACCGGGTGGCGCGCGTGGCCGGCATCGCCGCGCGCTTTGCACGCCTCAAGCACGTGCCCAACGCCGAGAAGCGCGTGGCCTTCATGTTCACCAATTCGAGCAGCAAGGCGTCCCAGATCGGCAATGCGGTCGGGCTGGACGCCCCGGCTTCGCTGATGCGCATCCTGGACGCCATGCGCGATGCCGGCTACGACGTCGGCCAGCCGCCCGCCGACGGCACGACGCTGATCCACGACCTGGTCGCGCGCTGTTCCTACGACCAGATTTACGTGACCACCGAGCAGTTGCGCAACGCCGCCGGCCGCGTGCCCGCCGCGCTGTACGCGCAATGGTTTGCCGAGCTCACGCCCGACATGCAGGAGAAAATGAGCGGTCAGTGGGGCGCGGCGCCGGGCGAAGCGTATGTGTGCGACGGCCACCTGGCGCTGGCCGGTATCGAATTGGGCAATACCTTCGTCGCGTTGCAACCGCCGCGCGGCTACGGCATGGACCCGGACGCGATCTATCACCAGAGCGACCTGCCGCCGACCCACCACTATTACGCGCTGTACCGCTGGCTGCGCGATGTCTGGCGCGCCGACGCCATCGTCCACGTCGGCAAGCACGGCACGATGGAATGGCTGCCCGGTAAAGGCGTGGGCCTGTCGCAGAACTGCTTCCCGGACGCCTTGCTGGGCGACTTGCCGCTGTTTTACCCGTTCATCATCAACGATCCGGGTGAAGGTTCGCAGGCCAAGCGGCGCGCGCACGCGGTCGTGGTCGACCACCTGACGCCGCCGATGACCACCGCCGACACGTACGGCGCGCTGGCGCAGCTCACGCAACTGGTCGACGAGTATTATCAGGTCGAAGTGCTGGACCCGGCCAAGCTGCCGCTGTTGCAGCAGCAGATCTGGGAACTGGTCAAGCAGACCAACCTGAATGCCGACCTGCAGGCGCGCCTGCTGCACCACGATCATGATCACGACCACGATCATGGACACGGCCATCACCACCATCACGACCATGATCACGATCACGGCCACGACCATCACCACGAAGAGGACGGCGAGCTGCCGGCCGCGCTGGCGTCGATGGGTGGCTCCGACGTGGCCCACCTGATCGAAGATCTTGACGGCTATCTGTGCGAGCTCGGTTCTGCCCAGATCCGCGACGGCCTGCATATCCTGGGCGGCGGCCCGGACGCGGAACAAATGCCGGCCATGCTGGTATCGCTCACGCGCCTGCCCAACCTGGATATTCCGGGCCTGCAGGCCGAAGTATCGAAGCTGTTCGGCCTGACGATGGACCTGCTGCTCGACCAGAAGGGCCGTCGCATCAACGTGGCGCCGGCACTGGCGCGGCTGGCGCAGTGCGCCGTGGTCACGCGCTCGGATGCGCTCGACGCCATCGACGCCTTGTGCCTGCGCTTGTTTACCGAACTGGCGGCGCGCGAATATCGCCCGGCCGCCATCGATGATGTGCTCAACCTCGTCTTTGCCGACATCGATGGCGAGCAGGTGGCCGCGCCGCTGCTGCAACCGGCCCTGCGCGTCAAATCGAGCATGCTCTCGCAAATGGGAAAGGCACGTCCCGCGCCCGCTGCCGTGCGCGCTGCTGTTTCCCCCATCGCTCCGGTGGCGCCGGCAGTCAATCGTTTCGACGCGCTGCGCGCAGTGCTCGGTTTCGCGTGCAGCCAGCTGGTGCCGAACCTGGCGCGCGCCACCGACGAAATCGACAACCTGATCAACGGCCTGTCCGGCGCATACGTACCGGCCGGTCCGAGTGGTTCGCCCACGCGCGGCATGGCCCACATCCTGCCGACGGGCCGCAATTTCTACTCGGTCGACCCGCGCAGCGTGCCGTCGCAATCGGCCTGGCGCGTCGGCCTGCAACTGGCGCACGAGGTATTGACGCGGCACGAGCGCGAAACCGGTGAATATCCCGAGAGCGTCGCCATCAGCATCTGGGGCACCAGCGCAATGCGCACCCACGGCGACGACGTGGCCCAGATCCTGGCGCTGCTCGGCGTACGCCCGGTATGGCGCGCCGAAAGCCGCCAGGTGAGCGGCGTGGAAGTGATCCCGCTCGACGAACTGAAACGCCCGCGCATTGACGTTACGACCCGCATCAGCGGCTTTTTCCGCGACGCGTTCCCGCAACTGATCGACCTGATCGACGATGCCGTGAACACCGTCATCGCCCTCGACGAACCGCTCACGCACAACTTCGTGCGCAAGCACTACCTGGCCGAACTCGGAGGCTGGATCGAACAGGGACTGAGCCCGGAAGAGGGCGCGCGGCGCGCATCGTACCGCGTGTTCGGCGCCAAGCCGGGCAGCTACGGCGCCGGCATCCTTCCCTTGATCCAGCATAAGAACTGGGAAGCCGACGCCGATTTCGCCGAAGCCTACGTCAACTGGGGCGGCTACGCCTACGCGCGTGGTGAACAGGGCGCCGACCAGCGCGACGCCTTCAAGGTGCGCCTGTCCGGCGTGCAGGTCGCCCTGCACAACCAGGACAACCGCGAACACGACATTTTCGACAGCGACGACTACCTGCAATTCCACGGCGGGATGATCGCCACCATCCGCGCGCTGACCGGCCAGCAGCCGCGCCACTACTTCGGCGACAGCGCCGACCCGGCGCGCGCGCAAGTGCGCGACCTGAAGGAAGAAACCCTGCGCGTGTTCCGCTCGCGCGTGGTCAATCCCAAGTGGCTGGCCAGCATCCAGCGCCACGGCTACAAGGGTGGGCTGGAACTGACGGCCACCGTCGACTACCTGTTCGGCTACGACGCCACGGCGCAGGTGATGGACGACTGGATGTACGAAGACGTGGCCCAGGCCTACGGCTTCGACGACACCATGCAGCGCTTCCTGGAAGAAGCCAATCCGTGGGCGCAGAACGCGATTGCCGAACGCCTGCTGGAAGCGGCCAGCCGTGGCATGTGGGCCGAGCCGCGTCCGGAAACGCTGGCCAAACTGCGCGAGCTGTATCTCGATAGCGAAACCCTGCTCGAGGCACGCGGCGAAACGGCGCGCAATGGATAAGATGAAGATCATGAATTTTCCGTTTTCGGCCATCGTCGGCCAGCCGCAGTTGCAGCGCGCGCTGATGCTGTGCGCGGTCGATCCCGGCATGGGCGGTGTGCTCATTCGCGGCGACAAGGGCACGGCCAAGAGCACGGCGGCGCGCGCGCTGGCCGACGTGCTGCCGCATATCGACACGGTCGCCGGCTGCGCCTACAACTGCGGCGCCGGTTCGGTGTCCGAGCACTGCGACACCTGCGCCAGCGGCGCGCCGCGCCTGGCCCCGGTACCATTCGTGACCCTGCCGCTGGGCGCGACCGAAGACCGCGTGATCGGCAGCGTTGATCTTGCGCGCGCCCTGCAAGGCGGCCAACGCGTGTTCCAGCCTGGCTTGCTGGCGGCGGCGCACCGGGGCGTACTGTATATAGATGAAGTCAACCTGCTGGCCGACCATCTGGTCGACGTGCTGCTCGACGTGGCGGCGATGGGCGTCAATTCGGTGCAGCGCGAAGGGCTGTCGATCCGCCACCCGGCGCGCTTTACGCTGGTCGGCACCATGAACCTGGAAGAAGGCGACTTGCGCCCGCAGTTGCTGGACCGCTTCGCCCTGATGGTCGAAGTGGCCGCCCCGCGCGACAAGAAAGTGCGCTCCGAAGTGGTGCGCCGCCGGATCGCTTTCGAAGCCGATCCCGCGGCATTTTGCGCAACGTGGGAAGAGCAGCAGCAAGCCTTGCACAGCCAACTGGCCGAAGCTCAGCGCCTGCTGCCGCAGGTGGCGCTGGACGACGCCATGCTGGACCTCATCAGCCACCTGTGCTGCGAGTTCGAGGTGGCCAGCCTGCGTGCGGACATTGTCATGCATAAGGCGTCGCGCGCCCTTGCGGCACTGGACGGGCGGCTGCAAGTGACGCCGGCCGATCTGCGCAGCGCCGCCGAACTGGTGCTGCCGCACCGGCGCCGCCGAAAACCGTTCGAACAACCGGGCCTCGATCATGACCGGCTGGACGAATTGATGCGCGACGCATCGCCGCCGCCGCCGGCGCAGGACGACGCCAGCGAATCCGGCGACGGCGAACAAACGCCATCCGATGAACAAGGCGAAGAGCAGGTGTTCGCAGCCGCCCCCAGCGCCGCCGCGCCGCGCATCGTGGTCGAATCGACCTCGGGCCACAGCAGCGCGGGCCGCCGCAGCGAAGCGATGGGCGCCACGCGCGGAAGAGTGGTGCGGGCCGTGCCCGACCAGCAGCCGACCAGCATCGCCATCGGCGCGACCTTACTCAGCGCCGCCATGCGCGAGCCCGGCCACGTGCAGGTCACGCGGGCCGACCTGCACCAGCAGATCCGGGTCGGCAAAAGCGCCAACCTGATCCTGTTCGTGGTCGACGCCTCCGGCTCGATGGCCGCCCAGCGCCGCATGGAAGCGGTCAAGGGCGCCGTGCTGGCCCTGCTGACCGATGCGTACCAGCGGCGCGACACGGTGGCCGTGATCTCGTTCCGGGGCCAGTCGGCGCACCTGCTGCTGGCGCCGACGGGTAGCGTGGAGCGTGCGCAGCAAGGTTTGTCCGACCTGCCGACCGGCGGGCGCACGCCCCTGCCGCACGCGCTGCACCTGGCGCTCGACACGCTGGAAAAATCGGCCCATCGCGCCCCGGCGCTGATGGTGCTGCTCACCGATGGCAAGGCCAACGTACCGCTGGCGGCCGATGGCGACGCCTGGCGCGAGTCGCTCGACCTGGCCGGCAAGCTGGCCGAACGCGGCGTGCCCGCGCTGGTGCTCGATACCGAGAGCGGCTATTTGCGCCTCGGACGCGCCGCGCAACTGGCGCACACCCTGGGCGCCGAATGCCTGACGCTCGAGCAGCTGTCGGCCGACAACCTGGCGCTGACGATCCGCGCGCGCCTGGCGCCCACCTGACAACACGGAATATGAGGAGCAGTTTTACATGATTATTTGCATAGGCGCGGGACCCGGCGATGTCGGCTACCTGACGCAGCGCGGCGCGCAGCTCATTCGCGAGGCCGACGTCGTCGCCGGCTTCGACGCGGTACTGAACGTGGTCCAAAGCCTGATCCCGGCCGAGGCCCATGTCATCGGCATGGCCTACCGCGACCAGGTCGCGCAGCTCGACGAGGTGGCGCGCCTGCACCATGCGGGCAAACGCTGCGTGGTCGTGTTCATGGGCGACATCCACTTCAGCGGCTTCCAGTACCTGGAACGGGTCGAACGCGCGTGCGGCCACCCGGTCGAATCGCTGCCCGGTATTTCGTCGGCCCAGATCCTGGCGTCGCGCGCCAAGGTGTGCTTCGACGAGACCACCTTCATCACCTTCCACCGCCGTGGCGACCTCGATCCGTTCAAGCGCCACCTCGTGCATGTGCTGCAGGACCAGCGCAACGCGATCGTGATCCCGTGTCCTTGGGATGCGGCGCGCTCGTTCATGCCCTGGCATATCGCGGCCTACCTGCTGGAAAACGGCATCTCGCCCGATCATCCGACCGAAGTGTGGGAAAACCTGACACGCGGTGAAGCCGAATGGCATGGCAGCCTGCTCGAATGCGCCAGCCATACCTGTTCCGACATGAGCATCATGCTGATCCGTACGCTCGCGCCGATGGCCAGCCAGATCGAGGCGGCGCCCGCACCATGACCCAACAAGAAAAGCTCGGCATCGTCGTCGCGGGCCACGGCAGTCGTGACCCGGACGCCGTGCGCGAATTCGAAGCGCTGGTCGAACTGGTGCGCGCGCGCGCGCCGAACGACGTTGTCACGCATGGCTACCTGGAGTTTTCCAGCCCCACTATCGCGGAAGCGGTGCAGGCCAATCTGGCGCTTGGTGCGCGCCAGGTGGCGGTGGTGCCCGGCGTGCTGCTGGCCGCCCGCCACGCCAAGAACGACATGCCGGCCGAAGTGCAGGCCATGGCGCGCGATTACCCGGATATCGATTTCCATTTCGGCGCGCCGATGAACCTGCACCCGCAACTGCTGCAACTGGCGCAGGAACGCATCGTCGAAGCCGAGGCAGGCTCGCCGCTGACGGTGCGCCGCTCCGACACCTGCCTGGTGCTGGTCGGACGCGGCACCACCGACCCGGACGCCAATGGCGAAGTGGCCAAGCTGGCGCGCATGCTGGAAGAGGGCATGGGCTTCGGCGGCGTCTACGTATGCTATTCGGGTACGGCCACGCCGCTGGTGGCCGACGGCCTGCGCGCCGCCGCCCGCATGGGCTACCAGCGCCTGGTGGTCTTGCCGTTCTTCTTGTTCGACGGTGTGCTGGTCAAGCGCATTTACGCGGCCGCCGACGACCTGCGCGAGCGCGAACCGGGGCTGGAAGTACTCAAGGCCGGCTACTTCGGCGTGCATTCGCATGTGGCCGACGTGATGATCGAACGCGCGCGCGAGGCGGTGGCCGGGCGCGCCGCGATGAACTGCTCGCTGTGCAAATACCGCGTCCAGATCGTCGGCTTCGAGCAGCAGGTGGGCGAGCCCCAGCAGGCGCACCACCTGGCTGTGCGCGCTCTGCTGGCGCAGGCGCCGTTGGTATCAGCAGCGGCGGCAGCGCCAACGTATGCGCCGTACGAGCCGCATCCGATCGAGGCGGAGAGCTTCCAGATTATCGGCGCAGGGCGCGACTGGTCGGGGTTTCCGGCTTCGCACATGACGATTCTCCAACGCCTGGTGCATACCAGCGGCGACTTCGGCGCGGTCGACGACATGTACTTTTCGCCGGGCGCGGTCGAAAGCGGCATCCTGGCGCTGTTGCGCTGCAAGCGCGTGCTGACCGATGTGACCATGGTGCAGACGGGCCTGAAGCGTCAACTGCTCGAAACGCTTGGCATCGACACCTGGTGCGGCGTGCATGACCGCGAAACGCACCTGATGTCGGCGGCCGAAGGCATTACGCGCTCGGCGGCGGGCATCCGGCGCGGCTGGCAAAAGTTCGGCAACGACGTGGTGCTGTCGATCGGCGACGCACCGACCGCGATTGCCGAAGCGGTTCGCCTGATCCGCGACCACGGCTGGCGCCCGCAACTGGTCATCGGCCTGCCGGTCGGCTTTGTCGGCACGCGCGAAACCAAGGACGAGCTGCGGCGCTGCCTGCAAGTGCCGCGCATTACCAACAGCGGCACGCGCGGCGGATCGCCATGGGCGGCGAGCGTGGTCAATGGCCTGATGATTGACGCGCTCAATCAGCTTGCAGGGTATGAAACGCGTTGAACGGGTTCGCTTCGATCTTTCGGTCCTGGCGTTAAACGGGCTGCGGCGCGGCCGCACCACAGGCAGTTGCGCCACGGCGGCGGTCAAGGCGGCACTCGGCCTGCTGCTGCACGGTGTACGCAGCGAGGCTGTCCGGGTCAGCCTGCCCGATGGTGCGCATTACCTTGAAGTGCCAATCCAGATGGTGGGTTGGAGCGACGGCGGCGCAGCGCGGGCCGAGGTGTTGAAAGACGGCGGCGACGATCCGGACAACACGCACGGGGCCACCATCTTTGCCGAAGTGCGGCGCAACGATGCGCGCGTGGTGCGTTTTTTTGCCGGGCGTGGCGTCGGCACGGCGACCCGTCCCGGCCTGCGCGTGGCGGTGGGCGAGCCGGCGATTAACCCGGTGCCGCGCCAGATGATGCGGCGCGCGGTGGAAGAAATGCTGGACGACGCCATGGCGGAGCCGCCCGACAGCGGCTTCGACCTGACCATCGGCTGCGAAAACGGGGACGTCATCGCGCGCAAGACCTTCAATCCGCGCCTGGGCATCGTGGGCGGCATCTCGATTCTCGGCACCTCGGGGATCGTGGAGCCGATGTCGCTGTCGACCTGGATCGCGTCGGTGGAAGTGTATGTGCGGGTGGCGCTGGCCGCGAGCACCGAGAGCGTGGCTTACCTGCCCGGAAAAATCGGGCGCGAGTTCGCCAGCGGCGTCCTGGGCCTGCCGGACGAACGCTCGGTGCAGATCGCGAACTTTCTCGGCGACGCGCTGGACTTCACCGAAAAGGCGCTGCGCGAATCCGGTCGCAGCCTCGATGTGCTGTGGCTCGCCGGCCACCCGGGCAAGCTGGCCAAGGTGCTCGACGGGTTTTGGGATACGCATTCGAGCAAGAGCAACATGGCAATGGCCGGCGTCGCGCGCGTGGTCGCGCAGATGGGCGGCGATGCGCAACTGGTACACGAGATTGAAAATGCAAACACAGTGGAAGCAGCAATGGAACGTTTAAAGAGTGAGCCCTTCGCCAGGGCGGTGTGGATCGAGATCGAGCGCCGTATCGGCATGCTCGCGCGCGCGCGCGTGCCGTCGGTGAAACGCCTCGAAGTGCGCCTGTTCGACCTCTCCGGCAACCCGCTCGGGGTGGACGCGTGAGTACCGGCACCCTCTGGGGCATCGGCGTCGGCCCTGGCCCGGCCGGCTACCTGCCGCTGGCGGCGCTGGACGCCCTGCGTCGCGCCGACCTGGTCTACGCGCCGCGCGCGCGCGGCGCCGGGCTGTCGGTCGCGCTCCAGTGCCTGGCCGGGATCGACATCGACCCGGCCAAGCTGCGCGAGATCGAATTTAACATGGACCCGGACCGCTCGGTCCTGAGCGAGCACTACGCGCAACTGGCCGACGCCATCGCGCTGGAACTGCGCGCCGGGCGCGACGTGGCCTACCTGACCATCGGCGACTCGCTCACCTATTCGACCTACGGCTACGTGCTGGCGGCCCTGCGCGCGCGCATTCCAGACCTGCCGCAGCGTACCTTCCCGGGCATTACCAGCTACGCGGCCGCCGCGTCGGCGCTGGCCTGGCCGCTGGGGGAGGGCAAGGAGCGGGTATTGATCTTGCCATGCCCCGAAACGGCGGAAGAACTGCGCAGCGACATTCTGACGCATGACATCGTGGTGCTGATGAAGGTCGGCGCGCGCCTTGGCTGGGTGCTCGACCTGCTGCGCGAGATGGGCATTGCCGAGCACTGCGCGTTTGCGCGCCGCATCGGCCTGCCCGGAGAATTGCTGGCCTCCGGCGTGGGCGACCTGGTCGCCAACGACGCGATGGGCTACCTGGCCACCTTGCTGGTGCGCCGTCAACCACGGCAGGAGAGATAAGATGAAAGTGTACTTCGTTGGAGCGGGCCCCGGCGCCGCCGATTTGATCACCCTGCGCGGCGCGCGCCTGTTGGGCAGCGTCGACATGGTGCTGTACGCCGGCTCGCTGGTGCCGGTCGAAATGCTGACGCACTGCCGCGCGGACGCCGAAATCATCGACACCGCCAAGCTCGATCTGGAGCAGCAGCAGGCCTGCTACGTGCGCGCCCAGGAAATGGATATCGACGTGGTGCGCCTGCACTCGGGCGACCCGGCCATCTACGGCGCCACCGCCGAACAGATGCGCCGCCTCGATGCGCTGGGCATTGCCTATGAAGTGGTGCCGGGCGTGTCGTCGTTTACCGCCGCCGCCGCGGCGATCAGCGCCGAGCTGACCAAGCCGGAAGTGTCGCAGAGCGTGATCCTGACGCGCGTATCGGGCCGTGCGTCGGCCGTGCCGGAACGCGAATCGATCGCGCGCCTGGCCGAACACCGCGCCACCATGTGCATTTTCTTGTCCGGGCCGCACCTGAAAAAGATCGTCGGCGACCTGTCGCTGCACTATCCGCAAGATACGCCGGTGCGCCTGGTGTACCGCGCCACCTGGCCGGAACAGAAAATCTACCAGGGCACGCTCGGCACCGTCCTGGAAGACACCAGGCGTGGCGAGTGGAACCTGACCACGATGATGCTGGTCGGCGCGGCGCTCGACAAGGATGTCGCCGTCGAATCGAGCCTGTACTCGAAAGACTTCACGCACCTGTTCAGGGTCGTCAAGAAGAACAAGGCGGAGGCGGCGTCGTGAACGCAGCGCCGGCCATCTGGCTGGTGCGCACGCATGGCGAGGAGCTGGCGGCGGTGCTGCAAGCGGCGCTGGGCGCCGAGGTGTTTCGCCCGTGGTTGCAGGAAGGCGTCAGCCACAAGGCGCAGTTTGCCGAAACCTACCGCCGGCACGCGCAGTGGATCGTGATTGGCGCGACCGGCATCGCGGTGCGCTTTCTCGACGGCCTGGCGACGGACAAGCATACCGACCCGGCGGTCGTGGTGCTGGACGAAGCGGGGCGCTTTGCCATCTCGCTGCTGGCCGGGCACGAAGGCGGCGCCAATGCGCTCGCTTACAAGGTCGCGCGCACGGTCGGTGCGACCCCGGTGGTGAGCACCGCCACCGAGGCCTTGAAGCCGCTGGTGGTCGGCATCGGCTGCCGCAAGGGCGTTCCTGTGGAGCGGATCGAGGCGGCGGTGCGCCATGCGCTCGGCCAGCGCCGTATGGAAGAAGTGCGCGAGATGGCGACCGTGGACCTGAAGGCGAACGAAGCGGGCCTGCTGGAATTTTGCGAGCTGCATGGGCTGCCGCTGCGCGTGTTCGCGCGCGCGACCCTGGTGGCGCGCCCGTGGGTCAGCGTGCCGTCGGACTGGGTGCGCAGCAATGTGGGATTGGATGGCGTATGCGAGCCGTGCGCACTGGTCGCCAGCCCGCGCGGTGCGCTGCTGGTGCCAAAAACGTGCCTGGACGGCGTGGCCGTCGCGGTAGTTGAAGATAAATGGATGGAGATCTGATGAGTGGTGTATTGAATCTGGTGTCGGTCGGTCCCGGTTACGAGGACCTGATCGCACCGCGCGCGATTGCGGCGTTAAGGGACAGCGATGTGATCGTGGCGTACGAATTGTATTTGCGCTGGATCATGCCGCATGTGGAAGGCAAGGAAATCCACACGCCGCCGCTGACGCAGGAGCGCGAACGCGCCTTGCTGGCGATCGAAAAGGCCCGTGGCGGCGCACGCGTATCGCTCATTTCGAGCGGCGACATCGGCATTTACGCGATGGCCGCGCTGGCGTACGAAGAAATGAGCGAGGACGACACCTACCAGGTCAAGCTGATCCCGGGGATTACCTCGGCCAACGCCTGCGCCTCGCTGCTTGGTTCGCCCTTGTCGCACGATTTTGCCACCCTCAGCTTGTCGGACTTGCTGTGCCCCTGGGAGTGGATCGAGCACCGCGCGCGCCACATCGCCAAGGCCGACCTGGCGTGCGTGATGTACAACGTGCAAAGCGCCAGCCGCCAGCAGGGCGTGTACCGCGTGCTACAGCTGATGCTCGAATCGAAGGCACCGCATACCCTGTGCGGCGTGGTCAAGAACGCCTACCGTCCGGGTCAGGAAGTGAGCATCCACCGGCTCGACGAACTGCCGTCGCTGCAGTTCGACATGCTCACCACCATCGTGGTCGGCAACCGCTTCACCCAGCGCAAGCGCGGGCAGATTTTTACGCCGCGCGGCTACAACGACTGGGACGCCAAGGCCGACAGCACGCTGCCGCAACGCCAGGAACTGCCCGATGGCGGCGTGTGGGTATTCTCCGGCACCAGCGACGGCAATGCGCTGGCGGCGCGGCTGGCAGCCGGCCAGGCGCGCCCGGTGGTGGTGTCGGCGGCGACCGACCATGGCGGCGACGTGGCGATCAAGGCTTGCCCCGGCGCCACCGTCTGGGCCGGGCGCCAGGGCATCGAGGCGCGGCGCCAGGCGCTGGTGGCCAGCGGCGCGAAAGTGCTGGTGGACGCCACCCACCCTTACGCGACCAGCATGTCGGAGCAGTTGATCGGGCTGTCGCGCGAACTGGGCATTCCTTACCTGCGCTACGAGCGGCCGAGCAGTTTCAATGCCGATGGCGGCACCTTGTGCGCGTCGCCGCAAGACGCCGCCGCACGCGCCATCGCGACGGGCCAGCGCATCTTCCTGTCCACCGGGTCGAAAGACCTGGCGACCTTTTTGCATGCCGACGGCGCCGGCGACAAGCAGTGGTTCGCGCGCCTGACGGCCGAGCCGGAATTTATCGAACGCGCGGTCGCGCTGGGCGTGCCGCGCGAGCGCATTTGCGCCATGCAGGGGCCGTTCTCGAAGGATTTCAATATCGCCTTGTGGCGCGACTGGCAGATCGACTGCGTCATCACCAAGGATTCGGGCGACGCCGGCGGCTACGCGGCCAAGGTGGAGGCGGCAAAGGCACTCGGCATCGAACTGCTGGTGGTGCAACGCCCGCAGGTCGATTACCCGGCCATGTGCAACAGCGCCGATGAATTGATCGCGCAACTGGCAAAGCTGGACCTGGCATGAGGCAGCCGATCCCCGTCACCATCGTGACCGGCTTCCTCGGTTCCGGTAAAACGACGCTGCTACGCAGCCTGATCGAAAAGCGCCAGAGCCGCCGCCTGGCGCTGTTGATCAACGAGTTCGGCGAGATCTCGATCGACGGCGCGCTGGTGCGCGGCGAAGCGGGCGCGGACGACCAGGTGCGCGTGCATGATTTTCCGTATGGGCTGATCGCTTACGGCGACGACGAACTGTTTTTGCCGACCATGCGGGCGATTGCCGCGCGCCGCGCGAATGTCGATCACGTACTGATCGAAACGTCCGGCCTGGCCCTGCCCACGGCCATCATGGAGATGCTGCAAGGTCCCGAGCTGGCCGAGGACTTCATTCTCGACGCCACCCTGGCGGTGGTCGATACGCCGCTGCTGCTGTCGGACCAGTTCGAGAACGGCAGCGGCAGCGATGCGGCGGCCACGGTGTTCGGCCAGCAGCTGGAGTTTGCCGATGTGGTGGTGCTCAACAAGATCGATGACCTGGACGACGACGCGCTGCTGCTGGCGGAAACCCGGGTACGCGAGCGCGCGCCGAAGGTGCGTTTCCTGGAACTGGCGCACAAGGCGCAACTCGACATCCGCCTCGCGCTCGGGTTGCGCCTGCACCAGCCGACCCGCACCGAGCACACCCACAGCTACACGCCGCTGGCCACCATGCCCGGTCCTGGCGCCGGTGTGCTGGCCGAGCAGGGGCGCTTGAACGGGCATGCGCATTCGGGCCTGGCCGCGCATTCGCACGGACTGGCCACGCACAAGCATTTTCACGAGCAGGACCCCGGCTGGCTGTCCTTCGTGCTGCGCAGCGATGCCCCGCAAAGCGCCGACAAGGTGCGCCACGCCTTGCAGGAAGCGGTGCGGCTCGAACCGGTCTTGCGCAGCAAGGGCTTCATTCGCACCAGCGAGACCGGTCAGGCGGTGCTGGTGCAGGGCGTGCGTTCGCGCGTGATGATCAGCGTCGACGCGGTGCGGCCGGCGGCGCGCCGCTCCGAACTGGTTATCATCGGTTATCACGCCAGCCGCACGCGCGTGGCGGCGGTGCTGTCGGAACTGACCGGAACCAGCTGGCGATAAGCGCCCCGGCCATTCATTCATTTTTCTCATCTTGGAGCTTCACATGCAATCTAAATTCATCCGTACCCTGGCGCTGGCGCCCTTGTTCTACTGCGGCGCGGCGCTGGCCCATCCCGGTCATGACGGCGGCTTGCTGGCCGGTCTGGCGCATCCGTTTTCGGGCCTCGATCACATGCTGGCCGCCGTCGCCGTCGGTATCTGGGCCGCGCAGCTGGGCGGGCGCGCGCGCTGGTTGCTGCCACTGAGCTTCATCGCCTTGCTCGCCGCCGGCGGCATGATGGGCATGGCGGGCGTGGGCATCGCGGTACTGGAAAGCGCGATCATCGCGTCGGTGCTGGTGCTCGGCCTGTCGATCGCCTTCAAGGTCAAGCTGATGCCGGCGCTGGGCGCGTTGATGGTCGGTGCTTTCGCGCTCGTCCACGGTCTTGCGCATGGCGCGGAAATGCCGCACGTGGGCAGCGCCGCCATGTATTTTGCGGGCATCGTGGCGTCGAGCGTCGTGCTGCTGGCCGGCGGCATGGTCGCCGGTGCGGTTTTGCGCCAGCAGCAGGCATGGCTGCGCGGCGTGGGTGCGGTGATCGCGCTGGGCGGCGTCTGGATCGGCGCGGCTTTCTAAAGCAGCTGGGCGTGCTCTGCGCTCATGCCAACGGCCAGCGGGCCGCGTTCGCACAGGGCGATGTCCCAGTGCTGGTTTTCTACTGAAGGGAACAGCGCGGCGCCGGCCAGCACCAGGCGGCTGCTCGCTTTCCACAGGGGGAGCGGGATGTCGGCGTCGGCGCCGGCCAGCTTCCAGCTAGCGTACACGATATGCGGGCCGTGCGCGCGCATCGCCACGGTCACGCGCAGGCCGCCGAGGCGGTGCGGTGAGGGCAGTTCTTGCAGCAGGTAGCCGCGCGCGCACGGCAGATCGAGCAGTTGCACCAGGTCGGCCAGCGCAATCAGCGCACCGTTGCCGAGCACCGCGGCGTCACTGTCTTTCTCGTAACTGATCGCTGAAAAAATCTCCGCACCGCCATCATCCGACACCGGCACGAACTTTAGCGGGTAGACCGCCGCATCGCGCAGGTAGCGGCGCGCTTCGGCCGCGCTGTGCAGCATTCGCACACCATCGATGGCGCAAGCGGCGCAATTGAACAGGGCCGCCACGCGCGGGCAGGGCAGGGCATGCGCCTGCATCGCGGCATAAAACGCGATCCGGTCGGGCGCGCAGGCAGCTTGCGGCGCTTGTGGGCGTGGCGCCGGCAAGGCGTGGAACATCCGCCAGATCAGGTCGTACGCCTGCGCGAACCCGCTTTTGTGCATTGCGTCCGCCTGGCTGAAGTAAAACATGGATTTCCCCTGCTGTTTGTGTGGGCGCAACATTCCTATAGGTAACGTTACCGCGAAGAATTAGCAGCGAGCATGATGCAAGCCAAGCTTGGCGCCAGCCGTGCGAAAACGCCACAGCTTGGCCCGGTACAGCACGGATGCGTCCGCCACCGGCTGGCGCGAACCGGGCCACACGATCGCGCTGCAAGTGGGGGATATTGTCTTGGCCAACCCGCAGTTCCGGATCATGCAGGGTAGGGATGCTGCCGGGGCGGCCTTGCCTGGTACGCTGAGCGGGCGTGTTAAACTTTGCCAAACAGGCACTATTTTCAGGAGGAATCACATGACGCATCCGACCGGTTCGGACCATCCGGACCCCGCTGCGATAGCGCCGTTCATCGCCGAACTTGCTGCGTATTTTGACAGGCCCTTGAACCCCGACTATGTCGGTAACTTCGACATCGAACTCAATTTGCTGGACCGGGCCCAATCCGAGGAACTGACAACCATCCTTCAGGATGGGAGCCTGGTGACGATCCACGGCGGCGTTGTGCTCGACGATGGCAACACCAGTGACCATCACTTGTACCTGACGCGTGGGCCATTCGCCGGCGGGATCCTGTTTCTTCCGCACGACAGCGACTTTTGGAATGTGGCCTTCGTTTCGCTCGACGCCTTCCTCGACGCCGTCAAAAGCGCCTGGGAAACCAACACCTGGCTGAGCGACAACCATCCCCCGACGACGCCCTTGCACCGCGATCCGGCCGTCCTTGGCACGTTCATCCATGACTTGCTCGACCGCGACGAGGAGCGTGAAGAGTGCGTCATTCAATCGGCCATTTACTCCCTCGCGCCGGTCGATCCGGACTTGCTCATGCGGCTGGCGCTCCATCCGAATTTTCTGTATGCCGAGGCGGTGGCGGGGCAAATCGCGACGTATCCAGCGCTTGCGCTGCGGCCGCTCGCCCAGTTGTGCAGTGAGCACAAGGTCGGTCAGGTTGCAGGGGCGGGACAGCGCGCCCTGGCGGCGATCGACCGCTTGGGTAGCACCCCCGGCCCGGATGGAGAAGTGTAAAAGATGAGACAGCGCAAGAGGCCAAAGCGCAAAAAGGCCCTCAGCCTGGCCAGTGATGGGCGCAATACGCTGGCCGAGGCGCGCAGCAAGGCGTGCAAGTGAAATGATCCGTTCCGAAACGGCGCAAGCCATGGTGCTTCGCCGCTCCGAAGGTGACCCATCGTCGGCACGCTACGAAAAATTCGCGGTGCAATCCTGTCAATTATCCAGGCAAGGCGACTACTGGGTTGTTTGCGTCAATCCAGCCGCTTACCTCCTGCATGGACGCGCCGAGCATTGCCTCGTTGGGGCGAATGCGCATCTGCTCGACGTCATTTCCGGCCAGATTGAAACAGTCGCGAGCTGCAGGCCTGTCGAAGACTATCTGCAGGATAAGTATGACGTGCAGGGTGCCGCGGGAATGCACTACATGCTCACGCCCGCGTTTGATCGCACCGACAAGGCGGCAGTGATCCGTATTCGGCAGGCATGCGGCTGCTCGATGCGGGAGGCGATGAAACTGGCCTCGCCGGAGCATCATTGCTGGCTTGCCGGACCGCGTCGTGTGTTGCGATGGGCCCAGGGCGAACTGACGCTCAAGAACATCGTCACCGATATCATCCTCGCGCCCGATGCAGAGGACGCAGTCGACATCGACGACAGCATATGGCACTGGGACTTATTGAAAGCCAGGCTGGCGCTCAGGATACGCGCCGTGTAACATGGCTTGTCGTTCCACTTCAGCTTAGCGAGTCCGGCCGCATCGACTGCCCGGACATCCGCCACCGGCAGGGCGGTGGTAAACCGGCTGCCCTTGCCCGCGCCTGCGCCGCAGGCGCTTACACTGCCGCTGCGCAGCTCCGCCAGTGTGCGCACCAGCGCCAGGACCGGCCCGAGCCTGCCGATGGGGAATCAAGCGCGTCGATAGTAATGACTGCTGGTTCCCGATTACCGGCACCGAGACTTGGTATTGATGGCGCAGGAAGAACGCGGTCGTGTGGATGATCAGGCAGCCATTAGCGGTATCACAACAGGCGGTGCAGGCGCAACCGTGTGCGCGCCGCGCGTCCGCCCTCCAAAACAGACGGGTGTGGTGTCTGTTGGACAAAGCTTCTCAATTCAATCGGCATGACAATTTCCCGAATTTTTTCATGCTATAGTTTCTTGGCAATATGGTTCCGCAAGCCGCCAAGGGAAGTCGTACCTGCTACGGCGTGGTATCGAATCGATTGCAGCGACGGCGTGTTTTTCATTTGGCGTATTGGTTGACATTGAGGTGGCCTCACGTGCCGGTCGTCACCACTGAGGCTCAGGTGAATTTCCCACAGAAGGAAGCCTGCCATGAAGCGCACACCAGAGTCCCCGGCTCAGTCCGAAGCCAAGGCCCGCTCGGGCATTACCGGACTTGACGAGATGACCGGCGGCGGCCTGCCGCGCGGCCGCACGACCTTGCTGGCCGGCGGCCCCGGTTCCGGCAAGACCGTGGTGTCGCTGCAGTTCCTGGTCAATGGCGCCCGCCATTGCCACGAGCCGGGGATCTTCGTCGCCTTCGAGGAATCATCGGAACGCATCGTGGCCAATGCGCAAGGCTTTGGCTGGGGCATCGCCGAATTACAGAAAAATAATCAACTCTGCTTCCTGGACGCGCAGCCCGCGCCCGACCTGGTCTTGTCCGGTCATTTCGACTTGAGCGGCATGCTGGCGGTGCTGGACGCACAGGTCAAGGCATTGAATGCCAGGCGTGTTGTCGTCGACGCGCTCGATATTGTGCTGGCGCTGTTGCCCGACCCCTTGTCGAAGCGGCGCGAGATATACCGGCTGCACGACTGGCTGCTGTCGAATGGCTTGACGGCCATTATCACGGCCAAGGCCGACGTTTATACGCCAGGCGCGGTGGTCGAGCATTCGCTCGGGTTCATGCAGTTCATGGTCGACTGCTCCATGCTGCTCAATCATAGCGTGGTGCTGGGCGTTTCCCAGCGCAATATCCGGATCCAGAAATATCGCGGCGCGGTGTTCGACGAAAACGAATCGCCCTTTTTGATCAGCAAGAATGGCTTCGAAGTGGCCGTCGCGCGCACCCTGGGCCGGCTCGATACGCTGGTCTCGAGCGAACGGGTGTCGAGCGGTGTGGAGCGGCTCGACACCATGCTGGGCGGCGGCTATTACCGCGGCGCGAGCGTCCTCATCACCGGTTTTCCCGGCACCGCCAAGACTACCCTGAGCGGCGCCTTCGCCGAGGCCGCGTGCCGGCGCGGCGAACGCACGATGTTCGTCAGCTTCGATTCCGACGGTTCCGAAATCGTGCGCAACCTCAATTCGGTGGGCATCCGCCTCGAACCCTTCGTCCGGAGCGGCGTGCTGCGCATGGTCTCGGCGCGCACCATTACCGGCAGTGCCGAGACCTACCTGGGGCGCATCAAGGCGCTGGCCGAGGAACACCAGGCGCGCTGCCTGGTCATCGATCCGGTCTCGACCCTGTCGAAGTCGGGTAACGAGATGACCGCGCACAATGTCGCCGAGCGCCTGATCGACTGGTCCAAGGGGGCCGGCACCACGCTCGTATGCACCAGCCTGCTCGACGAGATGGCGTCCCAGAACGAGGGCGGTTCGCCGTTGCAGATATCGACCCTGGCCGATACCTGGATTCACCTGAACTACCTGGTCCAGGGTGGCGAGCGCAACCGTGGCATGTCGATCATCAAGTCGCGCGGAACTTCGCATTCGAACCAGGTGCGCGAATTGATCTTGAGCGACAAGGGCGTGACCCTGGCCGACACCTACACCGCCGGCGGCGAAGTGCTGATGGGGACGATGCGCTGGCAAAAGGAGAGCGCCGAGAGGGTGGCGGCCGAAGTGGCCGAAGCGGCCGCCAGGCTCAAGAAAGTGCGGCTCGACGCCGAGGAAGCCGAGCTGGAAGTGCGGGTCAAGTCCTTGCAGGCCGAACTGATCGCCAAGCAGGCCGAGAAAGCCCTGCTGGCCAGCGCGGCCGAGAGCCGTGCCCGCGAACTGACGCGCGGGCGCAGCGAAATGGCCGAATTGCGCGGGGCCGACGCCGCCCAGCCGCAAGCCGGTGCGCCATGAGCGAGCCTGCGCCCATGTTTGTCTTTCGCCTCTACGTGGCGGGCGAGGCCCAGAATTCGGTGCAGGCCCGGGCCAACCTGCGCGCCCTGTGCCAAGCCTATCTGCCCGGGCGCCACCAGATCGAGGTGCTCGATGTGTTTCGCGAACCGGCGCGCGCGCTCGAGGACGCCATCTTCATGACCCCGACCCTGATCAAGCTCGCTCCCGCCAGCGTGCGCCGCATCGTCGGCACGCTCAGCCAGACCGAGTCGGTGCTGCTGGCGCTCGGGCTGGAGGAGCGCCTGCCATGAACAGCGGCCTGGAAAGCGGGACCCAGGGCGCCGAAGTGACGGCCCTGATCGCCGCGCTGCAGGCCAATGTGGCGCGCCTGGAAGAATTGACCGGCGGCGAAATCGATACCATCACCGATCCGCATGGCCAGCCATTCCTGCTGCGCCGCGCCCAGGCGCAGCTGCGCCTGAACGACGCCAGCCGGCTCGATGCGATCCTCAACTCCTTGCCGGCCTACATTGCAATCCTCGACGCCGATGGCGCCATCATGTCGGTCAACCAGGCGTGGACGGCGTTCGGCAAGCCGCTGGCCCTGGGCGCGGCCGGCCCGGGACATGCAGTCGGCACCAACGTGCTCGAGCAATGCGCGCTGGAGGACGGTCCAGGCGCGGCCCAGGCGCTCGAGGTGGCCGACGGGATCGGCCAGGTGCTCGCCGGCCGTACCCGCCATTGGTCCTTCGAGTACGCCTGCGGCGCCGGAACGACCCAGTCGTCGCTGCTGCTGACCGTCACGCCCCTGGCCGACAAGAATCTGCATGGCGTGGTCGTGATGTACATGGATATCAGCGAGCGCAAACGCGGCGAGGACGAGCTGCGCCGCTTCCGCACCGCGATGGATTGCACCGACGATGCGATTTTCCTGCTCAACTGCACCAGCATGCGCTTCGTCGAACTGAATGCCGCAGCCTGCAGGATGCTCGACTATTGCCGCGAGGAATTGCTCGACATGGGGCCGTGCGATATAACGGCCGAGTCGAGCTTGGAGCAGATGACGGCCTTGTACGAACACCTCAAGGCCAACAGCGGCAGCAGCCTGTCGGACGAGATGGCGTTGATCCGCAAGGATGGTTCCCAGGTGCATGTCGAGTTTCACCAGCAAGCCTTGCAATCGGGAGGGGACTGGATTATCGTCGCCGTGGTGCGCGATATCAGCGAGCGCAAGGAGGCGGCGCAGCGCCTGCAGTACCAGGCCCATCATGACGGCCTGACGGGTTTGCCGAACCGCACCTTGTTCTACGATACCCTGACCCGGACGCTGCAGCAGGCAACCGAGCATGGGTGGACGCTTGCCGTGCTGTTTCTCGATCTCGACAACTTCAAGGCCGTCAACGATACCCTCGGTCATGGGGTGGGCGACGACCTGCTGGTCCAGTTCGCGCACCGCCTGCTCGGCTGCGTGCGCGCGCGCGACACGGTCGGGCGCCTGGGCGGCGATGAATTCGGCGTGATCCTGGTGACGCAGGATGAACAGAACGATGCCGCCGCCGTGGCCTGCAAGATCCGCGAGGTGCTGCGCACCCCGTTCGTATTGGGCCAGCATGAATTGCACGTCACGGCCAGCATCGGCATTACCATGCACCCGCTCGACGCCAGCCAGCCCGACGAACTGATCAAGTACGCCGACACGGCGATGTACCGCGCCAAGCACGCCGGGCGCGATACCTTCCGCTTTTTCACGGCCCAGATGAATGTCGAGGTGCTGGCCCGGCTCGAGCTGGAAAAAGCCTTGCGGCGGGCCTTCGAGAATGGCGAATTCGTCCTGCACTACCAGCCCAAGGTTGCCCTCGACAGCGGCAGCGTGGCCGGCGTCGAAGCGCTGCTGCGCTGGGAGCGGCCGGGGCATGGCCTGGTCGCGCCGGACCTGTTCATCGGCTCGCTCGAGGATACCGGGCTGATTCTGAAAGTCGGCAGCTGGATCATCGATCAGGCCTGCCGCCAGGTCGGCCAGTGGCTGCTCTCGTCGGTGGGGCGCTTGCAGGTGTCGGTCAATGTGGCGGGGCGCCAGCTGGCCGAGGGCGACATCAACGCCGATTTCGTCGCCGCGCTGGCGCGCCACGGCGTGCCGCCCGAGCTGCTTGAAGTGGAACTGACGGAAAGTTCCCTGATGGCCAACACGGACCGCACGATCCGCACGCTGAGGGACTTGAAACGGCTCGGCGTACACATTTCGATCGATGATTTCGGTACCGGGTATTCGAGCCTGGCTTACCTGCGCCGCTTCCCCATCGACAAGCTCAAGATCGACATTGCCTTCATCCGCGAAGTGACCAGCAATCCGGACGATGCGGCCATCGTGCAGGCGATCGTGGGCATGGCCCACAGCCTCAAGCTCGAGGTGATCGCCGAAGGCGTCGAGACGGCCGCCCAGCTCGCGTTTTTGAAACGCCATCGCTGCGACCAGGTGCAGGGCTATTTTTTCAGCCGGCCGCTGGCGCTGCCCGCGCTTGAAAGCTTGCTGCTCAAGGACCGCCAGATGCCGCTGCCCGCGGCGCCAACGCCGCCCCATCGCAAGACCTTGCTGCTGGTCGACGACGAGGCCAACGTGCTCTCTTCGCTGCGGCGCCTGCTGCGCGACGACGGCTACCACATCCTGTGTGCGGGCTCGGCCGCCGAAGGGTTCGACCTGCTGGCGCAGCACAGCGTCCAGGTGATCGTCTGCGACCAGCGCATGCCGGACATGAACGGCACCGAGTTCTTCGGCCGGGTCAAGGAAATGTACCAGGACAGCATCCGTATTATCCTGTCCGGCTACGCCGATCTCGACTCTGTCATCAAGGCCGTGAACAAGGGGGCGATTTACCGTTTTTATACCAAGCCATGGGACGACGCCGTGTTGCGCGCCGACTTGTGCGAGGCCTTCCGCCAACACAGCCTGTTGCACGACGCCGAACCGGACCACGGCAACTGCGCCTGTCCCGCCAGCGACTATCAGACCGGGAGCGTCGCCCAGCTCGCGCAAGCCGACGGCCCGCCCGGGTGAGCTCACGCAAATGAGCGCAAGGCGGCGAAGGCCGGGACCGCGCCAACGCTGCGCGTTCGGATGAGCGCGATTTAGCCGACCGCCGTGCCCATTGCCGCGGTTTGGTCGACCATGCCGGCCGCGCGCATGTCCGCCGCCGGCAGCTCGATGGTAAACCGGCTGCCTTGGCCCGCGCCCTCGCTGTACGCGCTCACGCTGCCGCCATGCAGCTCCACCAGTTTGCGCACCAGCGCCAGTCCCAGCCCGAGCCCGCCGGTGGCCCGGTCCGGCGTGCGCCGCCCCTGCGAAAACAGTTCGAACACGCGCGGCAGCAGTTCCGGCTCGATGCCGTTGCCGTTGTCGCTCACCTCGATGCTGACCCGCTCGCCGTCGCGCGCCAGGGTCACCCGGATCGACGACTGCGGCGGCGAATACTTGGCGGCGTTGACCAGCAGGTTGGTCAGCACCTGGATCAGGCGCGTGGCGTCGCCGCGCACCCAGTATTGATCTTCTCCGCAGACGGTGTCGAAGTGGTGCGCGCCCTTGAGCATGGCGCCCATGGTCTGTTCGACGGCGGCGGCCAGGATGGCGCGCATCGACACCGGTTTTTTCTCCAGCGTGATCAGGCCGCGCGTCACCCTCGACACGTCGAGCAAGTCGTTCACCAGGTGATTCATATGGTCCACCTGGCGCGAGATGATGTCGCCCGCCTGGCGCATCTGTTCGGGCGAGATATTCGGCATCTTGAGCAGGTGGGCGGCGGTGCTGATCGGCGCCATCGGGTTGCGCAGCTCGTGCCCGAGCATGGCCAGGAATTCATCCTTGGAGCGGTTCTGGCCCTCGGCGATTTCGCGCGCCTGCTGCGCTTCGGACAACAAGCGTTCGCGCTCGGCCGAGGCGCTCGCCAGCAAGTGGGCGCCCAGGTACACATTCTGGTCGAGCCGGTCGACTTCCGTGATGCCCGAGTACAGCGGCAGCCGGGTCGGCCCGCTCACCATCGCGCGCGCCGCCTCGCCGGTGCGGGCAATCGCGCGGGTGACGCGCGCGCTGAACAGCAGGGCGGCGGCGCCGGCCAGCAGCAGGGCGATCAGCAGCCCCGATACCGAATAGAGCACCGTGCGGCGCGCGGTGCCGTCGATCGCGGCGCGCGGGGCCGACATCGCCACCCACCAGCCCGACACGGTGGACACGGTCAGCATCGCGTAGCGTCCGTCCGCCGTGGTCACCAGGCCGTTCTCGCGCAGGCGGATCGCGACCAGCACCGGCGGCGGCGCCAGGCTGCCCACGGCCGCGTGCTTGCCGTTGCTGGCCAACAGGCGGCCCTGGCGGTCGTACACGCTGAAGGTGGTGCCCTCGGCGTCCGGCGCGGGCAGGGCGCGCAGCAGGTCGTCGACGTCGAAGCCATAGCCGAGCACGTAGCGCACGCCATTGTCGAGGAACACTGGAAAGTCGACTTTGACGACGTAGTTGTCGGGTAATTTGCCCGGCAACAGGTCGGAGATGGCATACGCCGCGCTCGAGAGCATGCGGTCGACCCGGGCGCGCTCCCTGGCGCGGGTGTCGGGCAGGCTTGCATCCGGCGGGCGGGTGGTATCGACCAGCAACTGCCCGCTGTCGTCGAGCAGCTCGATCCAGGCGCCGTCGTTGCCGGCCATCGCGCGCGCCTTGATGCCGAACTGGGCGATTTGCCCGGATTCGAGTTTGTTCGAACTGCTGAGACCGCGAATCAGGCCGATCGCCTGGTGCCACTGGCCATCGACGGCGATCGAGGTGGCGCGCGCCGCCAGTTTCATGGACAGCACGGCGGCGTCGCGCTCGGCCTGGATCAGGCGGCTCAGCGGGACGGTGGAAAACAAAATCACCGGCGCCAGCGCCGCCACGATCATCAAGGCAAGGAAGGACCGAATCTTCATGATAACTCTTCCGGGAGGACACGCCTGCGCGAGCGGAGTCGCCCAAGCATTGCATCCCATTAAGCTTAGCATGTCTTTACGATCAAGATTCCTATTAGTATTTCTTTACTGTTGGATTAGGGTAACGCCACTTGACGCGGCGCTCCCCATGCGTTCTAAGGATTCCAGCCGAGGCCGTTGTTCCAGGCGGAAAATACCTTGGCGCGCGTGGCAAACCCGGCCGTCATTTCTTCCTCGCTCAGCAGGTAGCCGCCGGCCCGCGCCGCCAGGTCCAGCGGCGCACCCTGCAAGTCGGTGCTGCCGCATTCGCGCCAGCCCGACAGCGCGTTCGGCTGGACCGGATTGGGCGCCGGCTGGCCGTTGACGCCAGGTCCGGCCCAGCCGGCCTGGGTCACGTGGACGTCCATCTTGCAGTTGACCGGTTGCGCGGCAAACCTCGCCCTTCAGGGCGGGGTCAAGAGCGCGAACGGCGCAGCCGTCCGGTTTGGTGCGTCTAGTGCGGCGTCTGCTGCTGTTCGATGTACTGCCGGATAACGGCGATAGGCG
>NZ_WHJF01000639.1:0-251 GCF_011682185.1 Massilia genomosp. 1 | reverse complement strand
CGGCGTGGCGTGTTCAAAAGCGTACCGGAACTGACAACCGCAATCGAACAATATGTCGCGCACCACAATGCCAATCCGAAGCCATTTATTTGGACAGCAACTGCGCGCGATATCCTGCAAAAGGTAAGGTGATTAGCGCTGATCTTCAGCATAACTGAACTTTGGTCGCCGTTACGTGTCCAACCTTGCATATGCGTGCGCGGTGGCGCAGGCGGGAGAAGATTATGGCGACGATGAATCGGGTTCAGTTT
>NZ_WHJF01000638.1:0-251 GCF_011682185.1 Massilia genomosp. 1 | reverse complement strand
CTGCTGAAGAACGAGAAGACGGCTAAGCTCGGGATCGCTACCAAGCGCATGAAGGCAGCCTGGAGCGCCGACTATCTTGCCAAGGTCTTAGGCCTACCAATCTGATCCTTCATGCAATCGCCCTGATGGACGCAGCAACGCCTACGTCGAGGCGATGAATGGGATGCTCCAACAAGTCAAACGGGCCGCCCGCGGATTTCGCACCGTGAAGAACTTCGTCGCCATCGCCTACCTTCGCATGTCCAAGTTTA
>NZ_WHJF01000637.1:0-251 GCF_011682185.1 Massilia genomosp. 1 | reverse complement strand
ATTGTTCGCAAGACGTTCCTTCACCGACCCGGCCAATCAAAGCCCAGAAACAAGCAGCCTAAGCCCCACAAATACATGACACAAAAGCCATGTTAAGCTGTCAATCGCTTAAGTCCGGTAGATTGGAAATCAAGGGCATGGCGTGGGGCATGCGCAAGGACCATGCCGACTGGACCGTGGAGCAGAGCAACACGATGTATCGCTTGCAGCGCTCCAACCTCAAAAGCGCGCGCGCCTGGCGCATGAAAGAG
>NZ_WHJF01000636.1:0-251 GCF_011682185.1 Massilia genomosp. 1 | reverse complement strand
CATCTGGCTTGGGGATGCCGACGCGACGCACCGGACTAGGCCGATACGTGCCTGCCATCAGCTGCTTGCGGATGGTCGGTAACGCGGTCACCAGATAGCGGCCAGTCTGAGCAATGTCCATACCATCGACGCCTGCCGCTCCCTTGTTTGCTTTCACGCGTTTCCACGCGCGTTGCATGTTCTCCCTCGCAAGCACCTGCGCGAGCAGGCCTTGCCCTGCACCTATCGTTTCATGTCGCGGGGATGATGTT
>NZ_WHJF01000635.1:0-252 GCF_011682185.1 Massilia genomosp. 1 | reverse complement strand
GGCGGTCAGGCAAGGCTGCGGCGAGGCGCTTGGTCAATCCAATCTGGAGGTCGACACCACGCAGCAAAACCGGACCGAGGTCGGACGACAAGCCGCCGCCGGCGAAATCGGCGCGAACGCTATGAGCTGTTAGCGGGCTTGTAAAAGCGCGCAAATCTGGGTGCCATTGCGCGTGGCTTTTCGCCATGCGCGCGGCCGTAGACGCCTGCCGCGGGCTCCCACTGGGGGAAGAGCGTTCCCCAGCGGGCTTGA
>NZ_WHJF01000634.1:0-252 GCF_011682185.1 Massilia genomosp. 1 | reverse complement strand
ATCGAGACTTGCCGCAAGCGGGCCGTTTCCTCCTGGGTCTACATCGCCACTGTGATCGCCGCCGCCAGAAAGGGCGTCGCCACACCCTCGCTGCCGCCGATTCCGTCCGGGACGTGAACGGTTACCGTCAGCCAGGGTCATCGTATCGGTAAGCTTGTACATGGAGTGATTGCCGACCGGAATGGTCGACTCTTCGTTAAATATCGGTTGGCGCACCCCGCTTTGCTCGAACCACCAATCATTGGTGACAAA
>NZ_WHJF01000633.1:0-252 GCF_011682185.1 Massilia genomosp. 1 | reverse complement strand
ATACGGGACGAAGGGCCGAACGAGAAGGAGTATCTATCGCCATGTCGATGGACGATGTACGGCATCAGATGCCCGCGTCAGCGGGGCGGGTCGCGGAGCGGCGAGGTGAAGCCTCGTCCAAACCGATTGAGTGTGATCACGCGAGTTGATGGCCCGGTTTTCACGTAAAACGATGGTCCTACCCCGAGCGATTTTAGCGTCTTGACAGCGCCGGCCACGGCGCTGTTTTTGATCGTGCGGTTAGAACGGTTC
>NZ_WHJF01000632.1:0-252 GCF_011682185.1 Massilia genomosp. 1 | reverse complement strand
ATCGAGACTTGCCGCAAGCGGGCCGTTTCCTCCTGGGTCTACATCGCCACTGTGATCGCCGCCGCCAGAAAGGGCGTCGCCACACCCTCGCTGCCGCCGATTCCGTCCGGGACGTGAACGGTTACCCATGAATTGCGTCACACTCATGCCCGCCTGAAACTGAACCCGATTCATCGTCGCCATAATCTTCTCCCGCCTGCGCCACCGCGCACGCATATGCAAGGTTGGACACGTAACGGCGACCAAAGTTCA
>NZ_WHJF01000631.1:0-252 GCF_011682185.1 Massilia genomosp. 1 | reverse complement strand
TTCTTCATCCATCTGGCGCAGGTCGAAATCAGTGAGAGGCGTGGGCTTTTTTAACAAGATTGCACATCATACATTGAACTGAGTTTCCAGGCAGAAAAATTGTCTGCGGGGAGGTGATTGGTTACGGTTCCGCCGGTGGCGGTTTTCAGGTTACTCAGAACGGTATTTATCCACCTGAAACAAGGCATTGCGCTGCTCTTGCGGGCAGTGCCCACGACCGATGGCTCATGCTTTGCACCGGCCGCCTGCACT
>NZ_WHJF01000630.1:0-252 GCF_011682185.1 Massilia genomosp. 1 | reverse complement strand
CGAAACTGATCTGGGCTTGCGGCAGTTCCCTGGTCACGCCCTTCGTGTAGGCCGCGCTCATATCCATGCAGACGTGTTTGATCTCGTTCGGATCGCCGCCATGGGCGAGCAGATCGGCCTTGAACTCCGGAGCGTGTCAAACTATTTGAGACAGTATTTACAGATTGTTTAGGGAGCATTCTTCGGTCTGCTCGTTGGTGCCAATGTCCATTTTGGGCATGTTGATTCCGGCTTCGGTTGGCAGAGCCGGCG
>NZ_WHJF01000062.1:0-41779 GCF_011682185.1 Massilia genomosp. 1 | reverse complement strand
CCCCCGCTCCCGGAAACGATGTCAAAAGTACAGCACAAGAACGAACCCTAAAAACCCCACTACAACGCTCAAGATCACGACATACTTTGTTCAAAAACACACCCGACAAGTAGTCTGACACAGGGGGTGGTCGGCGCAGAGCAAGCCCGTGTTTGCCACCTATCCGGGCTGGATCGCCAACAAGATCGCGGGCTTTAGCGGTTCGATGTGGGCGCCCGACGTGATCCACATGAACGGTTACTACTACCTGTATTACTCGGTCTCGTTGTGGGGCACGACGACGTCGGCGATCGGCGTGGCGCGTTCGGCGTCGCTGAAAAACCCGGCGTGGACCGACCTTGGCATCGTGGTCGAATCGTTCGGCAGCCCGGCCGAAATCAATGCGATCGACCCGGCCCTGTTGCGCGACCATGACGGCAAGGTGTACATGTCGTACGGCTCGTTCTTCGGCGGGATCGGGGTGGCGCAGATCAACCAGGCCAACGGCAAGCTGGCCGGCAGCGTGACCACGGTATTGGGCGGCGGGCACCAGGATATCGAAGCGCCGTACATCACGCGCAATGGCGGGTATTACTACCTGTTCGTCAACCGCGGTGCCTGCTGCAAGCTGGCCGACAGCACCTACTATGTCGAGGTGCTGCGCGCCACCAGCGTGACGGGGCCGTATTCGGGCGCGCGCACGATCCTGCCCAACACCGACGGCAAGTACAAGGGGCCGGGCCACGTGGGGGTGCTCAAGCAGGATGGCTGCAATTTCGTCTCGACCCATTACTACGACCTGAGCGACAAGGGCAACGCCAAGCTGGACATCCTGAAGATGAGCTACAGCGGCGGCTGGCCGAGCATGACGCGCAATTTCAGCAGCTTTGCCGGCTGCGGCGGCATCAGCGACGGCGCGTATGCGATCGCGTCGCGCGCCAGCGGCAAGGTGCTGACGGTGGCCGGTGCGGCCACGGCCAACGGCGCGACGGTGCGGCAGGGCGCCGACAGCGGCGCGAAACACCAGTCGTGGTATGTGATCGGGCAGGGCGATGGCGTCTACAGCATCATCAACGCGGGCAGTTTGCGCAGCCTGGATAACTACGGTAACTCGATCACGGCGGGCACGCCCATCGCGCAGTGGGATTACTGGGCCGGCAGCGGGCAGAAGTGGCGCTTTGCCAGTCCGGCGCCGGGCTTTTACACGGTGAGCAACCAGCTGAGCGGGATGGCGCTGGACCTCAAGGGCGGCGGCGCGCAGGACAATGCGGCCGTCATCGAGTACCCGCTCAATAACGCGGCCAACCAGCAGTGGACCTTGCAGCGGCGTTAAGGCGGCGCCGGGTACATCACCAGAGGCGCTGGCCCGACACATCGAGCTGCGTCAGGTACAGCCTCAGGTCGAATTCGTACTGGTGGTAGTTCGGCTCCATGTAGCAGCACAGCTTGTAGAAAGCCTTGTCGTGCTGCTTTTCCTTGACGTGCGCCAGTTCGTGCACGGCGATCATGCGCAGAAATTCGATCGGCGCGTCCTTGAACACGGTGGCCACGCGGATCTCGTGCTTGGCCTTGAGCTTGTTGCCCTGTACGCGCGAGATGAAGGTGTGCAGGCCGAGCGCGTGCTGGATCACGTGCAGTTTGCTGTCGAACACGACCTTGTTGATCGGGTCGGCGTTGCGCAGGAATTCGGTCTTGAGGTCTTGCACGTAGTCGTACAGGGCCCGGTCGGTGCGTACCTCGTGGGCGGCGGGATAGCGCTGCTTGAGCACGTCGCCGAGCTTGTTTTGCGCGATCAGCTGGGTCACTTGCGCCTGCGTCTGTTCGGAATAGGCGCTCAGGTATTTAAGGGGTTGCATGGGGGCACTTTACCATATCGTCCCACCGGGACATGCATGAAAGCGACAGGGCGGGCGGCGAATTGGCGGCGTGGGTAGTGCATATGTTAAAGTTTAAAGAATTACAAAATGAACATATGAACCAGAATCCCTACGCGCCGCCCCAGGCCGACATGACCCAGCCGGCGCCAGCGCTGGCGACCGGTTCCGACGAGGTCTTCTATATCGTCTCGCAGCGCAAGTTCACGATCCTGTTCCTGGCGACCGTGGGCATGTATGAATTCTACTGGTTTTACAGGCAATGGGGCATGGTCCGGCAGCAACGCCGGCTTGCGAACGACCCCGGCAGCACTCTGTGGCCGGTGGCGCGCGCCGTGTTCGCCCTGCTCTTCGTCCAGTCCCTGTTCAGCGCGGTGGCCGCTCACGCGGCGGCCAGAGGGCGCCCACTGGTGTGGAACCATCAATCCCACGGTGTGGTCCTGGTCTCCTTGCTCGGCGCCACGCATGTCATGAACTGGATGCCGGACACAACCCTCAACAGCGGGTTGGTCACCGCGATCATCTTTATCCTGGTGTTCGCCACCTGCTACAGCGAATGCCTGGCGCAGGGCTATATCAACCAAAGTTGTGCCGATCCCCGGGGCGAGAGCAACAAGGAATTGACGCGGGCGAACTATATCTGGATCGCCCTCGGATGCGTGCTATGGGTGGTGCTGCTCGTGGACATGTTCATGCTCGAGGAGTTCATGGCCCTGCTCATGCCCGAGGAAGTCGATTGACGCGCCTCGCTGGCCGGGCAGGCTGCGCGTCGACAGGTGGCGGTGGTAAAGGCGGGTGACATGCAATCGATTTCAATCTGCTCAAAAAAACAACAACATCATTGTCAGATAGGCACGAGGCGAAAAGTTCTGTTAAAATTATGCAACTTTTCCTGAAAGAATTATATGACAGATAACCTTTACGCACCTCCCCAAGCCGACATGAGCAAGACGCCAGTCGCTGCCGGCTCCGATGACAGCTTCTATGTCGTCTCGCAGCGCAAGTTCACGCTGATGTTCATTTTGACGTTCTCGATGTACCAGGTGTACTGGTACTACAAGAACTGGGCCAACTACAAGAAGCAATGCCAGCTGCAAAACTCGACCGACAGCGATATCTGGCCGGTGGCACGCGCCTTTTTCGCGCTCTTCTTCATCCACGCCTTGTTCCGCCGCGTGGACCAGCACGCGGATGCGAAGCAGCGACCGCTGGGCTGGGATTTCTCGAGCCATGCCACCGGGCTGGTCGTGCTGCTCGTCGTTGCCAACGTGCTGAACGGCTTTATCACCCGCATCCTCGGCCCGTTCCTGGGCAACTTGGTCGCGCTGGCCGTGCTGGGCGGTATTGGCTACAGCATGCGCAGCGCCCAGGCGTTTATCAACAAGGCTTGCGGCGATCCGGAAGGCGCAGCCAATAACGATCTGACCACCGCCAACTATGTGTGGATGGGATTCGGCGTCTTGATGTGGTTGATGGTCATCGTCGGGATGTTCGCAACCGCGGCTCCGGTTTAAGCATGTCGTCGCGGCGGCCATCGACGCAGGTCGATGGCCGCCGCGACGTGTCATCGGGCCGGCCGTCGGCCCGCGTCAGAACAGGCGATTTTCCTTGTTCGCATCTTCAAAGCTGGCACGCGTGACATCCTCGTCGCGCAGGCCGAACGCGTAATTCGCCTCCAGCCACATCACGTTGATGATGGCGGCCGAGAGGGCAAGGCCGATCCCCAATATCCAGGCAAAATACCACATGGTCTGCTCCTAGTAAGATTCGTGTTCGTTTTCGCGGATATGCGCCGCGGTGACCTTGCCGCGCATGATCGAATACACCCAGCTGGTGTACACCACCACGATCGGGAGCATCACCACAATCACCCAGAACATCACCCCCAGGCTCTTGTGACTGGCCACCGCATCCCAGGCGGTCAGGCCGCTGCCGGGTGAGAGCGACGAGGGCATGATAAACGGGAACATGGCCGCGCCGGCCGTCAGCAGGATCGAGGCGACCGACACGCCGCTGGCCAGGAAGGCCGGCAGGCTGCGGCGCGCCGCGCACAGAAGCACCGCCAGCGCAGCGCCGAGCAGGCCCAGGACCGGGAAGGCGATCGTCAGCGGCCAGCGCGTGTAGTTATCCATCCACGCGCCGACGCCGCGCTCGACCACTTTGGCGGTCGGCATGAAGGCGCTGTCGACCGGCGGCATCGACACGATGCGAAAACCATCCATCCCCGTTGCGACCCACACGCCGGCCGCGCCGAAGGCGAGCAAGGTCAGCGCACCGGCCGCCATGGCCGCCTTGCGCGCGCGCCCGGCAATGACGTCATCGGTCTTCTGGTACAGGTAAGTGGCGCCGTGCATCGCCAGCATCGACACCCCCAGTACGCCGGCCAGCAGGCCGAAAGGATTGAACAGGCCAAAGAAGCTGCCGGTGTACTCCATGCGCATGGTGTCGTCGTAGTGGAAGGGCACGCCCTGCAGCAGGTTGCCGAAGGCGATGCCGAAGATCAGCGGCGGCACGAAGCCTCCGGTAAACAGGCCCCAGTCCCAGGCATTGCGCCAGCGCGTGTCGGCCAGCTTGCTGCGGTAGTCGAAGCCGACCGGGCGGAAGAACAGCGCGAACAGCAGCAGCATCAGCGCCACGTAAAAGCCCGAGAAGGCGGCCGCGTACACCAGCGGCCAGGCCGCGAACATGCAGCCGCCGGCGGCGATGAACCAGGTCTGGTTGCCTTCCCAGGTCGGGCCGATCACGTTGATGATGACGCGCCGTTCCATGTCGTCCTTGCCGAGGAAGGGCAGCCACATGCCGACCCCGAAGTCGAAGCCGTTGGTCAGCGCGAAGCCGATCAGCAAAATGCCGACAAAGCCCCACCAGATGACTTTGAGGGTGTCGTAGTCGAAGATCATGCGGCCTCCTTGTGTTCGAGTTCCCAGTGATATTTACCGGTATGCAGGGCGCTCGGTCCCAGGCGCGTGTACTTGATCATCAAACCCATCTCGATCACCAGCAACAGCGTGTAAAAGCCGATGAAGCCGGCCAGGCTGAAATACAGGTTCGAGGCCTGCAGCGTGGACGCCGACAAATGGGTGGGCAGGATGCCGGCGATGGTCCACGGCTGGCGGCCGTATTCGGCCACCACCCAGCCCAGTTCGGCCGCCACCCACGGCAGCGGGATCGCGACCACGGCCAGTTTCAGCAACCAGCGCTGCTGCGCCAGGCGCTTGCGGATCAGGAAGTAGAACGAGGCGCTGAAGATAAACAGGAACAGCATTCCCAGGCCGACCATGATGCGGAAGGACCAGAACAGCGGCGCCACTTTCGGCACCGTGTCGTTGACCGCCATCTTGATCTGCGCTTCGGTGGCGTCGATCACGCGCGGGGTGTACTTTTTGAGCAGCAGGCCGTAGCCCAGGTCGTCCTTCAGGCGCAGGAATTCCGCGCGCGCCTCAGGCGACTTGTCGCCGCCTTTCAGGCGCGTGAGGGCCGCGTACGACAGCATGCCGTTGCGGATGCGCTTCTCGTGCAGCTTTTTCAGGTCCTTGATGCCGGTCACCTGGGTATCGAGCGAACGGGTGGCGATCACCCCCAGCACGTAGGGAATCTTGACCGCGTAATCGGTGCGCTCCCCGGCGTCGTTGGGCAGGCCGATGAGGGTGATGCCGGCCGGCGCCGGCTCGGTTTCCCATTCGGCTTCGATGGCGGCCAGCTTGACCTTGTTCACTTCCCCGGCGGTGTAGCCCGATTCGTCGCCCAGCACGATCACCGACAGGGTCGAGGCCAGGCCGAAGCCGGCCGCGATGGCGAACGAGCGCAGGGCGAACGGCACATCGCGCGCCTTGAGCAGGTAAAAGGCCGACACCCCCAGCACGAACATCGAGGCCGTGACATAGCCGGCGGCGACGGTGTGTACGAACTTGACCTGGGCGACCGGATTGAAGATGACGTCCGAGATGCTCACCAGTTCCATGCGCATGGTTTCGAAATTGAATTCGGCGCCGACCGGGTTGTTCATCCAGCCGTTGGCGATCAGGATCCACAGGGCCGACAGGCTCGATCCGAGGGCCACCAGGAAGGTCACTCCCAGGTGCTGCACTTTCGACAAGCGCGACCAGCCGAAGAAGAACAGGCCGACAAAGGTCGATTCGAGGAAGAAGGCCATCATGCCCTCGATCGCCAGCGGGGTGCCGAAGATATCGCCCACGTAGTGCGAGTAGTAGGCCCAGTTGGTCCCGAACTGGAATTCGAGGGTGATGCCGGTGGTGACGCCCATGGCGAAGTTAATCCCGAACAGCTTGCCCCAGAACTTGGTCATGTCGCGGTAGATTTCGCGCCCGGTCATGACGTAGACCGATTCCATGATCACCAGGATCCATGACAGGCCGAGGGTGAGGGGAACGAACAGGAAGTGATACATGGCGGTCGCGGCGAACTGCAAGCGCGACAGGCTGACAACATCATCGATGGGACTCATGGCGTGGCCTTGGCAGGAACAGGTGGTGTTGGTCGGGGCGTCTCGAGCAGGTGCTGTTCGACCTGCGCGGTCGGCATGCGCATTTTTTTAACCTGGGGCGTGGAGAAAAAGGCTTTGTAGAGCATGAACAGGATGAGGGCCTTCAAAACCAGCACCAGCGTGATCGCCAGTGCGAACGGGAGGCGGTGAAGAAGGGCGCGCATCTTATTCGCCTTTGACGTTGCTCTCGCCGCTGTCGCGGTCGGCGGCTGCGGCTGCGGCTGTTGTCGCCTCGGGGGCGGCCGGCTCGGGAGCGCGCTTCTTGCGGAAGGTGCCGCGCACGGTGTCGCCCACGTTGAGCAGGGTCTTGACGGTGGAGCCCATTTTCATCAGCGAGGTGAGGGTTTCGGGCGAGAGACGCTGCACGTCGTCGAACCAGGAGCTCGATAGTTCGATCAGGTTGTACATCTCGCGCATGCGCTCCTGGGCGACGCGGTCGGCGTCGGTGGCCGGCGTTTCGAGCAGGGCGTCGCGCAGCATCGAGAGGGTCGGCTCGACTTCGCGGCGGCGGCGTTCCTCGAGCAGGGCCTTGAAGATGTCCCAGATATCCTTGGGCGGCTCGAAGTATTCGCGGCGGTCGCCCGGCTGGTGCAGTAGCTTGACCAGGCGCCAGGATTGCAGCTCCTTGAGGCCCATCGACACATTCGAGCGCGAAAACTGCAGGTGCTCGGCGATTTCGTCGGCATTGAGCGGCTTGGCCAGCACGTACAGCAAGGCGTAAATCTGCCCCACGGTGCGGTTGATGCCCCAGCGGCTGCCCATTTCGCCGAAGTGCAGGATGAATTTCTGGGCAAGTGGACTGAGATTGGTCATGTCTATAGGTCTTTGGAAGTATTGAATTTTCAGGAATTACTGAAATTATAGAAGGTTTACGAATTACGTGCAGGGAAGGGCTGGAAAGCTTGGCGGGGCAACCGGTGTCGAACCCGGTGTCAACCCGGTGTCAACCCGGTGTCAGAACCCGGTGTCAGGTCTGACATTCGGACACGAACTGAACAGCAACCCGGTGTCAGGTCTGACATTCGGACACGAACTGGACAGGCAAGCGGGTGTGTGTCCGGTTGGCTGATGCTTAATGCAACTAGTTATAAAGGATGAGGTCGTGTCCGAATGTCAGACCTGACACCGGCGGGGACAGACACCGGCGGGGACACGGACGGAATAAAGGATGAGGTCGTGTCCGAATGTCAGACCTGACACCGGCGGGGAGGGCGGGATTTATTCCTGGTGTTCGCGCAGGACTGCGTGGAACAGGGCGTTCAAGGCGGGCAGGGGCTGGGCGCGCGGCGCCGGCAACGGTTGCACCGACTCCAGCCGGGCCAGCTCGTGTTCGATGAACTCATTGAGCAAGGCGATCGGCTCGGACAGGCCCAGTTCGGGCGCGGCGCGTTTTTGCGCCAGCAGCGCATCAATCCGCGCCAGCAAATCCGGGCGATGATCGAGCAAATGCAGCAGCTTGTGGAATTCGATCGGCGCCGCCGTGCCATAACGCTCGATCCAATGCACCGACAGCAGCGCCCGCAGTACATAAAAGTACTTTTTGAGCGGGACCAGCGCGGCGCGCAAATGGTCGCCGTAATTGGTCTTGGCCATGCTGCGATAGTGATAAATCCCGCGCTCGGACGAATACAGGGCCGGCAGCAATTCGCGCGCCCCGGCGCCAAAGCCGCCGCTCTCGATATACGTGATCGGCGACTGGATCCACTCCACCATCGCCGGATTGGTTTTCCAGAGCAGGCGCAGGGCCTTGCGCAGGTCCCAGCCATTGAGGTCGATGTCGTCGACGATCGGATATTCGATCACGTCGCGCCGCTCTTCCAGATCGACCGCCAGATACCAGTCGGCCGGGCGCGCATAAATGAAACGCACATCGTAATCGCTGTTGGGCGACGCAAAACCCCAGGCGCGGCTGCCCGATTCAATCGCCAGAAGAATGCGTACGCCTTCCTCGCGCTCGGTGCGCGCCAGGCGCGTCATTATCTCGGTCCTTACCTCGTCTGGGATCATGCTGGTTCCTTGTGTTGCGCAGGCGCAGGCGACCTGCCTGTCCGGTCCGGCATTATGGCTTGATTTGCGCGAGCACGTCGGAGATCGCCTTGATCACCGCCTGCGGCTGGTCGGCCTGGATAATGTGGCCGGCGCCCGGCACCACCCGGTGCGTACTGCGCGTGGAGAGCGCCGCCATCTCCTGGTGGATCGCGTAGTTTTCCTTTTCCGTTGCCTTGTTCAGCTCACTTTGCGGCTTGCCGGGAATGGCGTACGGCGACACACCGCGCGTCAGTACCATCAGCGGCAGGTCGCCGAACGGTTTGCGCGCCGCGCGCAACTGGGCGTTGCTGACCTCGAATGCGTCTTCCTCGGCATTGCGCGCGCGCCAGTAAGCTGGCGAGGTGAGCGAGGCGAGGTAGGCTGCATTGAGGGCACGGCCGAATTGCGGCTGGACGCCACCCGTGCAGTTGGTGAACAGCTCGCTGCCGGGAACGAAGCCTTGTGCGGCCTGGGCCTCGCAGGCATTGGCGTACTCGAGGCTCCCCGCCATCATTTCCTTGAACTTGCCTTTCGAGACGACATTGATGCGGTCGATTTCATCTTCATGGTGGCCTTCGACCAGCACCAGTCCTTTGACTTCATCGGGATAGCGGTAGGTGAACAACTGCACGTTCGCGCCGCCCAGGGAGTTGCCGACCAGGACGTAAGGCGGTGCGACGCCGGCCTTGCCCAGGGCAGCGTGCAAGTCTTCCGCCACGTTGGCCGAGGTGTTCGGGCGCGGCGACGGGTCGCTGAAGCCCATGCCGGCGCGGTCGAAAACGCAGGCGCGCGTCTGCTTCGCCACCTCCGGCTGCACGTTGTGCCAGACCCACCCGCCCATGCCGGACGGCGCGTCGAAGATGACCGTGTTCGCTCCAGAACCGCTGCAGTACAGGTTCAGGCGTCGCCCGCCGATATCGACCAGTTGATTGGGGTGGGAAAACGCGAGCCCGGCATCGACCGCGCAGGGTGCCTGGGCATAGCTGGAAGCGGCGCAGACTGCGGCAATGGCGGTCACGGACAAACGCAAGGCGAAACGTGGCATGGCAAATGTCTTTCTATGTGAACGGGGATGCCGTTGGATGCGGCTTCCAGAGTTGCATAATAGATTATTTGTTATTTCTTGAGGAGATGCGGGGGCGAACTAATTTGCAAGCGCGCCTTACTGACGTTGGCTCGCCTGCCATAGGCATGTGCCCACGGCACGCGCCGCGGATGGTGCGAACCGGTGCATATATGCACGCGATCGCAGCGGTGGATTCTGTGCGCCAAGGCGGTGCGCCAAGGCGGTGCGCCAAGGCGGTGCGCCAAGGCGGTGCGCCAAGGTGCTGCGCGATGCATGCGATGGCGGCGCGCTGTCGCCGATCTGCATATGCATGCAGGTGCCTCATTCAACATCATGCCGTGCCGACCACATGTCGCTGCGCCTGACAGGTACACGCACAATCAACCGGCGGTGATCTGGCCGGCGCTGCCGTTGAACAGCGGATCGTTACTGTGGCGCGTCAAGGAGCGACAGCACACGACTGTCGCTGGCGGCCCTGCCCGGACCATCAGCGGCGTTCTTTGCGGACGGCGCCGGCACGACACGCGATGCTACCCAGGCTCCACGCCATTTGCGCATTTGCGCATTTGCGCAGGCGCGGGCCGGTGACGCCGCATGCCGGCAGTGCCACCGGAACTCAATCCGCCGCCTTGTCCTTGGGCTTTTCCTTGCTGCCCTGGTGCGCTCCCTTGGCACCGGCGGCGCCATTGCCGGCGGCGGCAGCGCGCGCCGCCGATTGCCGGCTCTCGCCACCCTTGCGGCCGATGTCGGCCATGTGCTCGCGGTTGCGGCTGACCGCTTCACCGCCTTTTTGCCCGGCTCGCCGCGCTTCTTCGGAATCGAATTCGTGCGCCGTGCCCTTTTGGTGGGCGGCCTGGCCGCCCTTGCTGGCAATCTCGCGCTGTTGGTTCTGGTCCATCGCCGCGAAGCCGCGCTTGGCCGGCCCGCTGCCGCTGCCGCTGCCGCTGCCGCTGCCGCTGCCGCTGCCGCTGCCGCTCCCGCTCTTTTGCGCGTTGCCGCTGGACGTACTGTTCTTGTTGCCTCCGCTTTCCTTGCTTGTCGCCATGTCGTTCTCCTTGTGTTTAGATATCGGAACCCCGCTCTCGTGCGTTACCGGGCTTGTGGGTTAGAGAAGTGCTCAATTCAATAGTTCCCTTGCGACGCCGCGACGCGGCGCTTAATCGGGTGGACGCGGAGCGCGGCGCGTGTTGTTATGCGGTTCTGTCGCGTCGATCGGCGTCGGCGGCGCTGTCAGGTCTTCGTCCAGTTCCTCCTTGCGCGCGGCCAGCCGTTCGCCCAGGTCGTCAAGGTCGATGCCCGATTCGAGCGCGACATCGAACATCTCCCGTTCTTCCTTGTCGATGTGGTGGGCCATTTCCTCGCCCAGCACCGTGACGGTGGCGTCGAAATGGTCGTCGTTCGGATACATCACTTCGAGCTGGCCGATCAGGTCGCGCATGCCGCTGTGCTCGACATCGGCTTCGTCCATCAGGTCGTCGTCATCGATGACCGAGCGCAGCATGGGATAGAAAATCTCTTCCTCGATCATCGAGTGCAAGGTCAGTTCGTAGCAGATCTCATCGACCAGTTCGAACTTGCGTTCGTCCTCATCGTCGCTTTCGCGCAGCGTTTCAAATTCGAGAAAAAGGCTTTTGACCTTTTCATGGTCGGCTTTCAGCAATTCGAGCGCGTCGATCGCCGCGCCGCTTTTTGGCTTACCGTGGGTAGGCATGGGTACACTCCGTGGTGGGCTGTTCGCCGGTCATTACTCCGGCTGGTGGTGGGGTGCCTGCTGGCTGTCCGGCCCGGCCGCGCTGCCGGCGCCCGGGCGGGACAGCACCTGCGGCGCGCCGGCGCCGCGCGCCAGGTCGGGCCGGGCGCCGGACAGCACGTCGCCACGCTGCCGCTGGTAGCTGCGCAAATGGTCGATGGCCGGCTCCGCCGCGCGCGCCGCGAGCGCCGCCAGCTGGAACGGATCGTTGCACGAGACCAGCGCGCGCGTTGCGTTGATGGCATCGTCATTAAGTTGCCGCGCGAGTTGCAGATTGAGCTCGCTCAGCCTGCGTAGCGCATCAACACCCGCGCGCGCCAGCTCGGTGAGAAAATGGACCTGCGTCTCGAACGGCGAGCGCATCGATGGTCTGTTTGAATAGGATGGCATGACATTCCTTGTCGTAAAACATGGGGAAGGGCGCCGTCGCGTTCAGGCGAACGTGCGTCGTGGTGACATGTGATAGACGTGACAAGGCGCGCCAAAGTTCCACGAACTTTGTGCGAAGGCGCGTTAGGTCAAGCGGGAAGGGAGTAAAAGGGCCGCCGCGAACGGGCGGCCCGGTGCTTCAGGGCAGTGATCACGCGGGAAACAGGGCAAGGCGCGTGGCTTACGCGTCCGCGACTTTGAGCACGAGCTTGCCGAAGTTCTTGCCTTCGAACAGCATTAACAGCGCTTCCGGGAAGTTCTCAAGGCCGTCGACGACGTCTTCGCGGCTTTTGAACGTGCCTTCCTGCATCCACTTGGACATGGCGGCCACGCCCAGGTGATAGCGGTCGGCGTAGTCGAACACGACGATGCCTTCCATGCGCGCACGGTTCACCAGCAGGGACAGGTAGTTGGCCGGTCCCTTGACCGGGGTGGTGTTGTTGTACTGCGAGATGGCGCCGCAGATGACGATGCGCGCGCGCAGGTTGATGCGCGTGAGCACGGTGTCGAGGATCTCGCCGCCAACGTTGTCGAAGTAGACGTCCACGCCGTTCGGGCAATGTTCTTTCAGGCCATCCTTGACGACGCTGTTCTTGTAGTCGATGCAGGCGTCGAAGCCCAGTTCATTGACCACGAAGTCGCATTTTTCCTTGCCGCCGGCAATGCCGACCACGCGGCAGCCGAGCTGCTTGGCGACCTGGCCGACCGTCATGCCGACCGCGCCCGCTGCGCCCGACACCACTACCGTTTCGCCGGCCTTCGGCTGGCCCGATTCGATCAGACCGAAATAGCCGGTCATGCCCGGCATGCCGAGCGTGTTGAGCCAGGTGGTCAGCGGCGCCATGGCCGGGAAGATCTTGTAGAAGTTGCCCGACTTGTCATCGGCCGCGCCGACCCAGTACTGCTGCACGCCGGTGCCGCCGGAGACGGTGTCGCCGACCGCGAACTTGTCCGACTTCGAGGCCACGATCACGCCCACGCCGCCGGCGCGCATGGTTTCGCCGATGGCCACCGGGCGGATGTAAGACTTGCCTTCGTTCATCCAGCCGCGCATGGCCGGATCGAGCGACAGGTACAGGACCTTGATCATGATCTCGCCCTCGTTGATCTCTCGCACCGGTTCGCTTATCTGCTCCCAGTCGCTGCGTTTCGGCATCCCGACAGGGCGGGCGGCGAGGCGGAACTGCTGGTTCATCAGTGCGGTAGTCGTCATGGCGAGTCCTTGTGTGAAGTGGTGATTGATCTACTATACCGCAATTCTGCACGGGCGTGCTTTTTTGTAATGGCGCGATTTTCCCTGACGCATGCGACAATACAAGGTTCGCAGTTCCCACGCCAATTATCACAAGACCATGACGCATCCAGAATACATATTGACCCTGTCCTGCCTCGACCAGCGCGGCATTGTGCACCGTGTTTCGGGCTTTCTCGCCGAGCATGGCTGCAACATCATCGATTCGGCCCAGTTCGGCGATGCCGAATCCAAGCTGTTTTTCATGCGCGTCCATTTTGCGCTGGAGGAAGGCGCGGTCGGCGACGCCGTGCTGCGCGCCGATTTCGAGGCCCTGTGCATGCAGATGGGCATGAACGGCCAGTTGCACGACGCCCGCGCCAAGCCGCGCGTGATGTTGATGGTCTCAAAAATCGGGCATTGCCTGAACGACTTGCTGTTTCGCTACAAGAGCGGTCTGCTGCCGGTGGAAATTCCGGCCATTGTCTCGAACCACATGGATTTTTACCAGTTGGCGGCCAGCTACAACATTCCTTTCCACCACTTGCCGCTGGCCACCGGCGCGGATGCGGCGGCCAAGCAGGCGCAGGAAGCGCGCGTGCTCGACCTGATGCACACGCACAAGATCGACCTGGTGGTGCTGGCGCGTTACATGCAGATCCTGTCGCCGGGCTTGTGCGAGGCGATGCGCGGCAAGGCGATCAATATCCACCATTCGTTCTTGCCGAGTTTTAAAGGCGCCAAACCGTATGCACAGGCGCACCACCGCGGCGTGAAGCTGATCGGCGCGACCGCGCACTTCGTGACCGGCGACCTCGATGAAGGACCGATCATCGAGCAGGATGTCGAGCGGGTCGATCACGCGATGGATGCCGACACCCTCAGCGCGATCGGGCGCGACGTCGAATGCGTGGTGCTGGCGCGCGCGGTGAAATGGTTTGTGGAGCACCGCATTTTGCAAAATGGCGACAAGACTGTCGTGTTCAAATAAATTGAAGAAGTTAAACACAGAAGTTAAAGGCAGGCGTATCAATGGCACTTAAAGCGACAATTTACAAGGCAGAGCTGCAGATTGCGGACATGGACCGCAATTACTACCAGGAGCACATCCTGACGCTGGCGCGGCATCCTTCCGAAACCGACGAGCGGATGATGATCCGCCTGCTCGCGTTTGCGATCCACGCGAGCGAATCGCTGACCTTCACCAAGGGCCTGTTCGATACCGACGAACCGGACCTGTGGCAAAAAGACCTGACCGGCGCGATCGAACTGTGGATCGAGGTCGGGCAGCCCGACGAAAAACGCCTGATGAAAGCGTGCGGCCGCAGCGAACGCGTGATCGTGTACAGCTACAGCGCGACCAGCCATATCTGGTACAAGCAGATCGCCAACAAACTCGAACGGGCCAAGAACCTGACCGTGGTTAACATCCCGGCCGACGCCAGCGCGCAGCTGGAAGCACTGGCGCAGCGCAATATGCAGCTGCAATGCACGATCCAGGATGGCCAGATCTACCTGACCGACAGCGTACACACGGTGTTGATCGAGCGCGAGGATTTCAAGGCCCTGCGTTAAACCGGCGTGGCGCAACTGCCGCACGTAGCGCTCCTTGTGGGCAAGCCCCAGGCCGGCTGTCGCCGGCGCAAGGCGGGAACGCCCGTCGCTCAGGCTGCCCGGTTCTTCTGTCCGGCGCGATTGCGGCGCCGTGCCATGCCTGCCAGCAGCGCCAGTTCCGCCAGGGTCATCGCATACGTGTGCGGTTCCGGCACCGCCTCGGTGTACGCCGTCAGCAGCAGCGGGTCCTTCAGCTCCATTACCGCGCCCCAGAAGCCGTAGTGGTTGCGCGGGCCCGTGTCGGGGTCGAACGTGGTCCAGATGGCCGGCGATGCCGCGCCGTACGCGTAGCCCTCGAAGGTGACATCGAACGCGCCGGCCTGATCGAGCACGCCGCTGGCGAAGCTCATGTCGCCCACTCCCTGTAAATTGCTGGCCTCGTAACTGCCCGATGCCAGATACGCCGCCGGTGGCGGCGTCCTGCGCCGTGGCCCAGGCGTTGGCGATCGACTCGGCGCCGCCGGGGCGTCCCGATCCGTCCGGCGAGCGCCCGATGCGCAGGTCACCGACAAAGCCGCCGGACCAGCATCTCCGCCTGCGGCGACCAGCTGGTGTCGAAAGTGAGGCTGGCCGTTTCGATACGGAGCACGTTCGCGTATGCGCACTGCGAAGCGAACAAGGCGGCGACATTGGCGGCTGTGATGGCGATATGCCGGGCGGACAAGGGCATGGTCATTCCTTCGGAGCGGGCGTGCCGGACCGGGCGTCCCGGACAGGGCGTCCCCGACAGGGCGTCCCGGACTGGGCGTCCCGGACAGGGCGTCCCGGACTGGGCGTCTTCAAATAGTACGTCAAGCGCCAATGCAAAATTATCTTTTTGTAACTTTTGCTTTATCATCAAAACGCCAAATGCCGCGTGGCACCTAGTCCTTTTGGCGCTGGAGGTATCGCCCCGAACGCAGCATCGCTGCGATATAATTCACCCCATGAATATGAAGTCGACAAAGTGGCGCCTGCAAATCTGGATCGCGTGTCTCGCGATCCTGATGAACGTGCTCGCGCCGTCGGTTTCGCATGCGCTGGCGGCCGTTCGCGCCGATTCTCCCGGCGCCGATATCTGCTTCACCGATGCCGGCATGCGCGCCGCCCCCGCCGTCGAAGCCATCAGCTTCGTCGCCGACCAGCTCAAGCACTCCGAAGCGGGCATGATGCAGGACTGCGGCTACTGCCTTCCGCACGCCGGCAGTTACTCGCTGATGCCGAACCAGATCACGGGCATGGCCATCCTCGGCGGTCATGAGCTGCGCCCGTTCCTGTTCTACCGCGCGCCGCAGCCGCTGCTCGCGCTCACCGCCGCCCCGCCGCGCGGCCCGCCTTCCGTTCCCTGATAGTGCTTGCGGCGCCGCGCGCGCCGCACCCTCGCGACCTCGCGCGCCTGCCCGGCAGGCCCGCGTCTCCAGAATCGCGTTTCAAGACCTATTACAGAGAACCATCATGAAAAAGAATTTTTATGCGCTGATCGCCTTGTGCGCGCTCGCCTCGTCCGCCTTCGCCCAGATTCAAGTCGACGCCCCGTGGGCACGCGCCACCGTGCCGGTCCAGAAAACCAGCGGCGCCTTCATGCAACTGCTGTCGGCCAAGGATGCGCGCCTCGTCGCCGCCAGCTCGCCGCTGGCCGGCGCCGTCGAAATGCACAAGATGGACATGAAGGGCGACCAGATGAAAATGGAGCAGGTCGACGGCATCGACCTGCCCGCCGGCAAAGCGGTCAAGCTGGCCTCGGGCGGCTACCACTTCATGCTGATCGACCTGAAACGCCAGCTCAAGGCGGGCGACGCCGTGCCGCTGACGTTGACCGTCGAATACCCGAACAAGAAACGTGAATCGATGACCATCCAGGTTCCCGTCAAGCCGCTGAACTTTGTCAGCCAAGCCGGTGCGCACGCCGGCCACTGAACTTGATACTTTACCCAACCTGGACCCCATCATGAACATTCGCATTCTCTTGGCCTGCGCAGTCCTGGCCGCGCCGCTCGCGCACGCCCACGTGACGCTCGAACAAACCAGCGCCAACGCCGGCGCTTACCAAAAACTGACTTTCCGTGTCGGCCACGGTTGCAAGGGCAGCCCGACCCATACGCTCGTCGTGACCCTGCCCGACGGCTTCGATGGCGCCAAGCCGATGCCCAAAACCGGCTGGGCCTTGAGCGGCACGGCCAACCAGGTCACCTGGAAAGGCGGCCCGCTGCCCGATGCGCATTACGACGAATTCGTCATGCAGGTCAAGCTGCCCGCCAGCGTCGGCAAGCACTACTTCAAGGTCACGCAGCTGTGCGACCAGGGCCGCATGGACTGGGACGCGGTTCCCGACGCCAGCGGCACCAAGCTGGCCTCGCCCGCACCGTTTATCGAGATTACCCCCGCCGTCGCCGGCGCACCGCACCACTAAGGGCTTGCCATGAAAACGTTTATGACCAGCGCGCCGGCGCTGGGGATCCTGCTCGCCTGTACCTCCACCGCGGCGCAGGCGACGCACACCCCCGACAAGCTGCCGGTGGTGACCGTCAACGGCGGCCGTCCCAGCTCCTTGCCGACCCAGATTCCGACCACGATCGAGAGTATCAGCGGCGCCCAGGTGGAACAGCGCATCAACGCCACCGACAGCGAAGACGCGCTCAAATACTTCCCCAGCCTGAATGTGCGCAAGCGCTACATCGGCGACTACGACCATGCGGTGCTGGCCAGCCGCGCGTCCGGCACCGGCAACAGCGCGCGTTCGCTGGTGTACGCCGACGGCATCCTGCTCTCTAACCTGCTCGGCAACGGCGCCACCTTCACCCCGCGCTGGGGCATGGTCTCGCCCGAGGAAATCGAGCGCGTCGATGTGCTGTACGGGCCGTTTTCGGCCGCCTATCCGGGTAATTCGGCCGGCGCCGTGGTCGACTTCCAGACCCGCATGCCGACCCGCCTGGAAGTACACGCGAAGCTGTCCGCCTTCAGCCAGCGCTATCGCCAGTACGCTACCGACGACCGCTACGGCGGAGGGCAGGGCAGCGCCTCGGTCGGCAACCGCCAGGGCGCGTGGTCGTGGTGGGTCGATCTGTCGCGTCTCGACAGCCGCGGCCAGCCGATCGCGTTCGCCAACAAGCTTACGTCAAGCGGCGTAATCAGCGCGGGCGGGCTGCCGGTCACCGGCGCCGTGCCGGACAAGAATCCGGCCAACAAGGATTGGCTGATCATCGGCGCCAGCGGCCAGTCGCACACGGTGCAGGACCACGCCAAGATCAAGCTTGCCTACGATGTATCGCCGGTGCTGCGCGCCAGCTACACGCTGGGATGGTGGGGCAACGACGCCCACCGCGCCGCCGACACCTACCTGCGCGACGCGAATGGCGCGCCGGTCTATCGTGGCGACGCCAACGGTTTCATCAACATGGGCGGCAAGCGCTATGAGCTCAAGGCGTCCGACCTGGCGCCCACCATCGGCAAGCTCGAACACCTGATGCACGGCTTCTCGCTCAAGCAGCACAGCAAGGGTGTGTGGGACTGGGAAGTGGCGGCCAGCAGATACGACTACGCCAGGGATATGGTGCGTACGCCCGTGGTGCCGGTCGCCGGCATCGGCCAGTCCGGGCGCGGCAACGTGACCGACATGGGCGGCAGCGGCTGGACCACCCTGGCGCTCAAGGGCATCTGGCGCCCGACGCCGGCCCACGTTGTCGACATGGGCGTGCAGAGCGACAGCGCGGCCCTGCGCACGCGCGTGTTTTCAAGCAGCGACTGGATCGGCGCGGGCGACGGCGCCACCGTCTCCACCTTCAATGGCAACACGCGCCTGCAAAGCCTGTACGCGCAGGACACCTGGCGCTTCGCGCCGCAGTGGAAGACCACGCTCGGCATGCGCGCGGAGCGCTGGAGCGCGTACGGCGGCGAAATGTCGAACGCCGCCTCGGTGGCGCCGCTGCCGTTCGGCGAGCGCACGGAAACGAGCTGGTCGCCGAAAGCGGCGCTGGCCTGGCAGGCCACGGACGAGTGGGCGTTCAAGGCCTCGGCCGGGCGCGCGGTGCGCAATCCGACCGCAGCGGAACTGTTCCAGGGATCGATCGTCGACCAGCAGATCGTCAATCGCGATCCGAACCTGCGCGCCGAGCGCTCCTGGACGGGCGAGCTGAGCGCCGAACGGGTGACCAGCGACACCTCGCTGCGCGCCACCCTGTTCCACGAAACCACGCGCGACGCCTTGTACTCGCAAGCGCTGACCAACCTGGTAAACACGGTGCAAAACGTCGACAAGATCCGTACCAACGGGCTGGAAATGGCATGGCAGGGCGACGACGTGCTGGTACACGGCCTGACCATCAACAGCAGCCTGACCTACGCCGATTCGACCATCGCGCAAAACCGCGGCTTTGCGGCCAGTGTCGGCAAACGCCAGCCGCGCGTGCCGCAGTGGCGCGCCAACCTGCTGACCACTTACCACCTGGGTCGGGACTGGGTCGGCAGCGTGGGCGTGCGCTACAGCGGCAAGCAATACGGCACGCTCGATAACACCGATCCGAACGGTGCCACCTACATGGGCGTATCCGACTATCTGGTGGCCGACCTGCGGGTGCGCTACAAGATCAACAAGCAGTGGAGCGCGGCGCTCGGGATCGACAACGTGAACAATGCGCGCTACTGGGCCTTCCACCCGTACACCCAGCGCACGGCGGTGGCGGAACTGCGCTTCGACCTGTAAGGGTCAGCGCGGCGGCGCATCGCCGATGCGGCGCGTGGTGCCGGAACCGGCCACCGACTTGCTCACTGTCGGGTCGCCATAGTATTTGACGCCGCCCGAGCCGGCAATCGAGGCACTCAGGCTGACGCTGGCCCACACGGTCGCCTCGCCGGAGCCGGCCACGCTGATTTTTGCGTCGCGCGCCTTGACCTTGCCCAGGTCGACGTCGCCCGAGCCGCCGATTGAAATCGACGCCTTGTTCAGCGTTCCGGGGCCGCTCGACAGGCTGCCGCTGCCACCGACGGCGATGACGGCGTTGTCCGCTTCGATGCCCTTGATGACGATGCTGCCCGATCCGCCGACGTTGATGGTGATCTTGTCGCCGCGCAGGGCGTCGGCATCGATGCTGCCGGCGCCGCCGATCGACAGGTGATCGACTTTTTTGGCCTGCACCACGATCTTGATGTTGCGCGACTGCAGATTGAGGTTGCGTTTATTGGGGCGCAGCTGCAGCGTGCCGTCTTCGATCACCGCTTCGATCAGCGGCAGCAGGTTGTCGTCGGCTTCGATGGTGACGCCTTCGGTGTCGCCGATGCGCACTTCCACCTTCGCCGGCAGGCTCACGCCCACGCCGGTGAAGTGGCCCAGCGCGCGCGCCTGGCGTTTGATGATGGTGCTGCCCTGGACCTTTTCGCCCCCGAACCAAGCGCCGGCCGCCTGGCTGGCGGGCAGCGCGCAGGCGAGAACGGCGGCCAAGGCAAGGTGGCGCAGGGCGAAACGGGCTGTCGGTGCTGGGCTCATGGCGGCTTCCTCTATATGGATGATCGGACGGTGTTCCTGATCAGCATAATAGGCAAGCCGGCGGCGCGCGGCGCGCCGTTTGCGACAGACTGCGGCGCGCGCCGGACAGGCTGCAATTTAGCGCGATGGAGCGGCCGGGCCAATCCGTCCGTGCTGTTCCAGCCAGCCGAGCGCCCCTTCCCACAGCGGCGTGCAGTGGGCCTTGAAGTAGCCCATGTGGCCGATCGGCCCCAGGCCGGCCTGGCGCGGATCGATGTCGGTCGATTGCCAGCCGGCGTTGCGGTAAGCCGACATGAAGGCGTTGCGCGAGGGCGGGCGCGCCCACAGGTCGTCGAGCGCGTTGCAGGCCATGATCAGACTGCGCACGCTCGCGTACGCGGCGGCGATGTGGGCCATCTGCGGGTCCTGGAAAAAATAGCGCGGAAAGGTACACCAGCGTTTCCACTGGCGGTACACATCGATCGGCAGGTCTTCGCCCATGCCCATCCAGTTCCAGGCCAGGTAGCCCTTGATGCGCACGATGACCGGGCCGGCCACGCGCCACATCAGCAGCACGCGCAGGCGCTCGGCCGGCGGCATCCAGCCATGCCAGCCGGCGCCGGTGGCGAAGGTGTACAGGCCGTCCACCTTGTCGTGGTTGGGCAAGAGGCCAAAGGCGTGGCCGCCGTAGGAGTGGCCCACCATATACAAGGGCAGTCCGGGCGCGCTCATGGCGTCGACGGCGGCGGCCAGGTCCTGGCGGCCCCAGTCCAGGTAATCCATGCGAAAGCCCTTGAGCGAGGCCGGTTTGGACAGGCCGATGCCGCGATAATCGAGCGTCATCACGTTGTAGCCGCAACTGCTGGCGTATTGCGCGAAGCGCCGGTAAAAGCCCTGCGGCACGCCGGTGGCGCCGGCCACCACCAGGTGAGCGCGCGTGGCCCCGGCGGCCGGGTAGCGCAACGCCGCGATCGGGTAGCCGTCGGCGGTGGTCAGGGTCAGCGATTCGGCTTCGACAGGCTTACTCATGATCGGGCTCCTTGGGGCGCTGCAGTTTCAAGTAGGTGAGCAGGGCGGCGCTGACCAGCGCCATCGGTTCCGGCGTGCCGGCCACGCGCGCTTGCAGCAGGCCACCTTCGTAGGCGGCCAGCAGCAGGGCCGCCGAGGCGTGGGCGCTGGCCGCTTCGTAACCGGCGTTGACCAGGCCCGTGGCGATGCGCTCGCGCACCGCCACGAAACCCCTGGCCAGCGCCGCGCGGATCGCCACGTCGTCGGCGGTGGTTTCCAGCGCGATGGTGGCCAGCGGGCAGCCGCGTTCGTAGTGGCTGGCGTCGAGCCGCTTCTGGGCGCCGTTAATCCAGGTCATCAGCGCCGCGCCCGGATCGCCGCTGGCGGCCATGCTCGCTTCCATGCTGTCGCACAGGCGCGCAATCGTGACTTCGATGGCGGCCACCGCCAGTTCGGTCTTGCCGCCCGGGAAATGATGGTAGAGCACGCCTTTGGGCGCGTCGGCGGCGGCCAGCAGTTCGGTCAGGCCGCTGCCGTGCAGGCCGCGCCGTTGCAGGGCGTCGATCATGGCGCCGATGAGGCGCTGTTTGGCATCGCTTGTTTTCATGCAGCCGATCCTATAGACCGATCGGTCCAGGCGCAACACATATTTCTCGGGGGTAGAGGAGGGGCGCTAAATGGGCCGGCAGGCGGTATCATGTGGCATTGCAATGCATTTTCACTGGAACCACATGCTGATCATCACCATCAAACAGGGCAAGGAAAAGAGCCTGCTCGCCGGCGAGCCCTGGATTTACGCCTCCGCCATCGAGAAAGTCGACGGCAAGCCGAACGAAAAAATGAAGGCCGGCGGCACCGCCATCGTACAGTCGTCGTCGACCAAATTCCTGGCGCGCGCCGCCTACAATTCCAAGTCGCAGATCCGGGCGCGGGTGTGGACCTTCGACGAAGGCGAGCCGGTCGACCATGCGCTGATCAAGCGGCGTGTCAAAGCGGCGCTGGCGAAAAGCGCGGCGGCGGCGAAAAAGGCGCGCCCGGACCAGGTGGTCAAGCTGGTCAACGCCGAGGCGGATCTTTTGCCGGGTTTGCTGGTGGAGCAGTACGGCGGCAAAGACGGTTATCTGATCTGCGAATTCCAGGCGGCCGGCGTGGACGCGTGGAAGGTGCCGATCGTGCAGACCCTGATCGCCGAAACCGGTTGCCGCAATGTCTATGAGCGCGCCGATGAACTGGTGCGCAAGGGTGAAGGCTTGGCGTTCGTGGAAGGCGCGCTGGCCGGCGATGAGCCGCCCGATGAAGTGCCGGTGACCGAGAATGGCGTCAAGTTCGCGCTCGATTTGAAGACGGGCGAGCGCTACAAGTTCCGTTGAGCGCGGCTGGCTCGGGAAAGCATGCTCAACCCGCATGCATGAATTTTTCAGGCATTCCAATCGCTGACGTGGTTCTCGCTAACTGGGCCGGCTTGCGTGCCGGCCTCCGGCTATTGGAAACATCGGTGATCGCCTATCGTCACACAGTGTGGGTTATTCCCAGGTCAAGCCCGCGCAATCGTTACGCCTGCCTGGTGCTGGCCACATTCGCCGAGGGCGATGCGACGACGTACCTGCTGGCGCCGATCTATAAGTGCGGCAACAAGGGACGCTGGGGCGCTTCGGATATCGAGTGCGGCGACAGCTTACATCCCCCGTTGCCCGACTATCAATTCTATCCATCGCCTCCAGCGATCGGGGAGTTGCGTGACTTTACTGCTCAAATTGGATTTTTCTTTGACGGTAGCGACACTGAATTGATCGAGTCATTTGGCTTTGAACCAACATAACAGGCTTGCCTGACTGGCGCAGTTCTGGTCGGACCGAGGTGCCCGTATGGCAGTGACCGCGTCACATAGTGAGAGGCATCTGATGGAATTGAAACAACCGCAGAGTGGTATTCTACTTATGGGCCGCCCGTATTTCACCAGGATGATTGACGAATGCAACGTTTCAGCCGACTTTTCTTGATCACGATGTTGGGCGCCTTCAGTTGCGCCTCTCCTGGAGTCGCGCTCGGCGCTAACACTGCTAGCGCCGAGCAGGAGCTAAAGGAATTTGCCGACTATAAGCTCTCTATTTGTGGAACCGGTGCCAGGCGAGCCATAAGCGGGTGGCAGGCTGGCCACCAAGTCGACGAGGAGTATGAGTTTGGAGACTGCATTGCCGAGGCCCGGACAGAAGGTAAGAAACTGTACGCCGCTGTACTGACGAAGGTTTCAGGTAAAACTCAAGCTGAGGCAGCCTTAAAAGACTACTTCGCCACCTGGCTTACTGCGCTGTCAAATATCAAACCCACTGGCTATGAAGCAATGCGTTCTTACAACGATAGACAGTCTGAATATGCAGAAAAAGTAGACCTGCTTTGGAACAAATTTGAGCTCGAAAATTAGATCAAAGCAGAGTTACGCATGAAGGAAGCCGCAGCGCGCATACAGCGAGGACAAAATGAGCTGACTGTTGCGGAGTGTACCCGCCGCATCGCGCCGCTTCCCTGACCTATTCCGGCGGAGGGTTTTTCAGGCGATGCGCGATGAGGAACCAAGTGGTGACGACAAATATAGACACTGGCGCCCAGTCTTGAACGACCTCCGCAATGTTCAAAATCATAGGAGGAGTATTGCGCTCACCGCCAGCGCTCCACCATTTGCCCGCATGCGCAGGCATCACCGCGCTCGTGCGCGCCGCCGCCGCCTCATGTATGGCATCATTCCTGACGGCACTCCCGCATTCGCGCTCCATAGGAATTTCATGACGGCACCATCCACCAAAAAGACGGTGAACACAGTTTCTGCGACGAGCCGGAGCGACTTCCCGATCATCGTGATCGGCACTTCCGCCGGCGGTCAAAGCGCGCTGAGCTCCCTGGTTGCGCAACTGCCGGCGGATTTCCCCGCCGCGATCCTGATCGTCCAACACATGGCGGCGACAAGCTCGAACGAAGCGATGTTGCGCCTGCTCGCCGACAAGGGAAATTTGCCCTGCAAACAAGCGGCACAGCATGGCGTTATCAGGAGCGGCTATATTTATCTGGCGCAGCCGGATCACCATCTGATGATCTCGCAAGGCAAAACCCTGGCAACCAAAGGCGCGCGCGAAAACCGGGCGCGGCCCGCGATCGATCCCCTGTTCCGTTCCGCTGCTGTTGAATTCGGCAATCGGGTCATCGGTGTCATCCTCACCGGCTATCTCGACGATGGCACCTCGGGCATGGAGGTGATCCGGCGCTGCGGCGGCATCTGCGTGGTCCAGGATCCGGCCGACGCCGCGTATCCGGACATGCCGCAAAACGTGCTCAATCATGTCAAGGTCGATCACTGCGTGCCGCTGGCCGAGATGGGTAGTTTGCTGACCCGGCTCGCGCTGAGCGAGCGGGGAGCACGCATCGCTGTCCCCGCCGATGTCGCGGTCGAGGCCAAGATCGCCCAGCGCGTGTTGAGCGACCTGGAATCGGTCGATTTCCTTGGTACGCAAGTGCCGTTCAACTGTCCCGGCTGCGGTGGTGTGTTGTGGCAAATGAAGGTGGGAGAGCATCTGCGCTTCCGGTGCCATACCGGTCATGCGTATACGGTGGCAGCGCTGCTGGCGGAGCAGACGGCGAAGATGGAGGAAACCCTGTGGGTCGCCCTGCGCATGTTTGAAGAAAACAAGAATCTGCTCGTCAAAATGGGGGCGGAAGGCACCGCCAGCCCATCGTATGCCGAGCGTGTGGAGCAATCGGACATCCATATCCGGCGCATCAAAGCCATGCTGCACTCCAACACGGCCAATACCGATCCTCTTCCGTAGCAGCGCAATCGTTGGGTAAACCGAGCGTCGCTGCACTTTAACCGCCCAGCGTCGCTCCGCCATCGATCCTCAGATCATGCATGGTGATGTGGCGCGCGCTGTCCGACGCCAGGTACAGCACCGCGTCCGCGATATCCTCGGGTGTCGCGATGCGCTTGAGCGGAATCCCCAGCCGGAACGTCTCCAGCGAGCCTTTGATGACGCCTTGGGAGCCATCGGCCCCATTCCACAACTGGCGCTGCATCTCGGTATCGGTCGATCCGGGCGAGACCACATTGCAGCGAATCCCGTACGGCGCCAGCTCCAGCCCCAGGCAGCGCATGAACTGCGTGGACGCCGCTTTTGATGCCGCATACGCCCCCATCTGCATGCGCGGCACCGTCGACGCATTCGAGGCCACCGTCACGATGGCGCCGCGCTGGCGCTCCACCATCCCGGCCGCCACCGCGCGGCACAGGCGGAACACGCCGCCGGCGTTGACCGCAAACGTGCGCTCCCAGTCGTCATCGCTGTAGTCCAAAATGGACCCCATGCGCAGGATGCCGGCCACATTGGCCAGCACATCGATCTCGCCCAGCTCGCGCCGCACGCGCGCCACCGCCGCGTGTACGGCCGCGCTGTCGGTGACATCGACCGCCATGCCGATGGCCAGGGCGCCGCTGGCGCGCAAGGTGGCCGCCATGTCTTCCACCGCACCGGCCTTGACATCGATGACCGCCACCGCCGCGCCGCCGGCGGCCAGTTTGCGCGCCACGGCCGCGCCGATACCCTGCGCCGCACCGCTGACCAGTGCGACCTTGCCTTCGAATTGATTGCCCATCTTGTTCCTTGTTCGATTAGTGAAAACGCGTGAAAACTAGTGAAAACGCCTGACCGGCACCACCACCGGCGCACCGTCGCCGGGCGCGGACAGCACGTCCACGTCCAGCTCATACAGCTGGCGCACCAGCCCGGGGGTGACCACGTCGCGCGGCGCGCCGGCGGCGACGATGCGGCCATCGCGCATGGCCACCAGGGTGTCGGCATAGCGCGCCGCCGCGGCCAGGTCGTGCAGCACGATGACCACCGCGCGGCCGTTGGAGGCCAGCGCGCGCACGCGGTCCAGCACATCGACCTGATGTCCCAGATCGAGCATGCTGGTGGGTTCATCGAGCAGCAAAATCGGCGTCTCCTGCGCCAGGGTCATGGCCAGCCAGCAGCGCTGGCGCTGCCCGCCGGATAACTGATCGAGCCGGCGCTGCGCCAGCGACATGACATCGGTGGCCGACATGGCCGCGTGTACCGCCAGTTCATCATCGCGCGACCACTGGCGGAACAAGCCCTGGTGCGGATGGCGCCCGAAGCGCACCAGAGCGCTGACGGTGATGCCCTCGGGCGCCTGCGGCGACTGCGGCAGCATCGCCAGGCTGCGCGCGGCTTGTTGCTGGCGCATCTGCCACAGATCAATCGCGCCGAGCGTGATGCTGCCTTGCTGCGGCCGATGCAGGCGCGCCATGCAGCGCAGCAGGGTCGACTTGCCGCAGCCGTTCGGGCCGACGATAGCGGTGACCTTGCCCGGCTCGATCGCCAGGTCGATCCCGTGCAGCACGGGGCGGCCCGGATGGCCTGCATGCAGTCCCTGCACAAGCAGTTGTGTCATTGTGTTTCTCCATTGCGCTCGTGAAGGAGCAGGTACAGCAAAAACGGACCGCCGAGCAGGTTGCAGATCACGCCGACCGGCAGTTCGGCGTCGCCCAGGACCACGCGGCCAAGGGCGTCGGCGGCCGCCACCAGCAACGCGCCGGACAAGGCCGACGCCAGCAGCGCCGCGCGCCCATAGCCGACCAGGCGTTCGCCGATGAACGGCGCGGCCAGCGCCACGAAGGCGATCGGCCCGCACACGCCGACCGCCATCCCGGCCAGCAGCACGGCGCACAGCAGCACCTGCCACTGGGTGGCGCGCACCGGCAGGCCAAGGCTGGTTGCGATGTCCGGATCGAAACGCAGCAGCGCCAGGCGGCGGCTGGCCAGCAGCGCCGGCGGCAGCAGCGCCAGCAGGGCGACGCCCAGCGGCAGGGCCGAACCCCAGGTGCGCCCGCTCAGGCTTCCGATGCTCCACGCGTACAGGGCGCTGGCGTGCATCAGCTCCTGCTGCGACAACACCAGTTCGGCGCCGGCGCGCAGCAGGCTGGCAATCGCGATGCCGACCACCAGCAGGCGGTGCCCGCAGCGCTCGAGCGGGCCGCTGGCCAACAGCAGCAGGGCCACCGCGCCCAAGGCGCCGAGCGGTCCCACCCACCACGGCCCCAGCATGCCGGTGGCGCCGGCGATGAGGGCCATGAAGACGCCGAGCATGGCGCCATCGGCCACGCCGAGCATGTCGGGCGAGGCGAGGCGGTTGCGGGTGAGTGTCTGGATCAGGCTCCCGGCAAGACCGAGCGAGGCGCCGGCCAGCACGCCGGTGAGTACGCGCGGCAGGCGAAATTCCAGCACCATCAGGCGCGTGCCGGCCGGCGCATCGCCGCCCAGCACGGCCAGCAGCTGCGCAGGCGAGAGCCACGCCGGGCCGGCCGCCAGGGCCACGCCAACCGCCAGCGCAAGCGCCAGCAGCAGCGCCAGCGTGGCGTACAGCGAGCGCCTGGCCACCAGCACCGACAGCGCGCCGCCGCGCAGCACGACCAGGCCTGGTTCGGGCGCCATCATCTAGCGCTCCCGCGCGCCAGCCAGACGAGCAGCGGCGCGCCAAGCAGGGCGGTGAGTACGCTGATCGGCGTTTCGAACGGTTGCGCCACCAGGCGCGCACCCAGGTCGGCGAACAGCAGTACGATCGCGCCGACCCAGGCCGATGCGGCCAGTTGCGCCGCCAGTCCCCGCGCCAGAGCACGCGCCAGGAAGGGCGCCAGCAAACCCAGAAAGGCGATCGGCCCGCTCAGGGCGACCGCGCTGCCGGTCAGCAGCGTGGCGGTGACGGCGACGGCGGCGCGCAGCATGCGCGGCGAGTGCCCGAGCGAGCGGGCAATGTCGTCGCCGAGCAGCATGGCCGCCAGCGGGCGCGCCAGGAACAGCGCGGCCAGCAGCCCGAAGATGATGAAGGGCGCGGCCAGCAGGAGCATGCCGCCGCTCGAACCGGCGAGCGAACCGAGCACCCAGAAGCGGTACTGGTCGTAGCCGGACGGCTGGCTGAGCAGCATGGCAGAACTGAGGCCGTGAAAGGTCGCGCCCAGCGCCACGCCGGCCAGCACGAGGCGCAGCGGGCTGCCAGAGCCGCGCCCGGCGTTGGCTACGCCAAGCACGCAGGCGTTGCCGAGCAGGGCGCCGGCGCCGGCCCACAGCAGGTAGGCAAGCCCCGATTCGGCGCCGGCCCAGGTAATGCCGGCCACCACGCCCAGCGCCGCGCCGGCATTCACGCCGAGCAGGCCGGGTTCGGCCAGGCGGTTGCGGGTAACGGTTTGCATCAGCATGCCGGCCACGCCGAGGGCCGCGCCGACCAGCAGCGCGGCCAGCGTGCGTGGGGCGCGCACGTCGCGTACGATCATCTGCAACGGCGAGTTGTCGCCGCCGGCCAGCACGGCGCGCAGGTCGGCCATGCCGGCGTCGCCGGCGCCGGTCAGCATCGATGCAAGCAGCAGTGCCGGCAGGATGGGCGCGAGGAGCGCGATGCGGCCGGCTGGACTCAAGGCGCGGCCAGGGCTTTGTCGACGTCCGCCAGGATCGCCAGGGCGGCCAGCGGGCCGCCGGGACTGGTCCAGAGCGAGCCATCGACCGCGCGCACCTGTTTGCGCTGCGCTGCGCCGAGCTGGCGGAATGGCGGCGACTGGCGCGCCGCCGCCAGGGCGTCGTTGGCCGGCCCGCTGGTGCTCAGGGTGCCGACAAAGATCCAGTCGGCGTCGATGGCCGCCAGCGCTTCCAGGCTCAGTGGACGCGAGTGCGCGGCACCGGGCTGCATCTGCGCGGCGGGGCGGCGTATCTTGAGGTCGGCCAGCACCAGGCTGGCAAACGAATCGCGCAGCATGTACGACGGGCCTTGCGGATTCCAGCGCACCACGCTCACCGTGGCGTTGGCGCGCTCGCCCAGGCGCTGGCGCAGCGCGCCGGCCTTGGCCAGGTAGTCGGCCAGAAAGGCGTCGGCCTCGGGCGCCTTGCCCATCACCGTGCCGATGCGGCGAAACGTGGCCTGCCAGTTTTCGCCCGGCTGGTAGGTGACGACGGTAGGGGCGATCTTGGCGAGTTGGGTCAGCAGCTCGGGGGCGCTCATGCCGCCGGCAAGGATCAAGTCGGGTTGCATGCCGACCACCAGGTCGAGCACGGGCGCGGCAAAATTGCCGGCGCTGGGAATCGTGCTTGCTGCGGGGCCGAGGTAGCGCGGCATGGCGCTCTGGCCGCGTCCCTTGGTGGCGCCGGCGGGCTTGATGTTCAGGGCCAGCACGGCATCGAGATCGAGTTCGGACAGGGCGACCACGCGTTGCGGGCGTTCGGGCACGGTGACGGCGCGGTTGGCGGCATCGACGATGTTGCGCTGAGCCAGCGCCGGCGCGGCGCACAGGGCCATGAGGGCTAACAATGCAAGGAAGGTGACCTCGCGCAGGGGGGAGAATGTGTTCATGATGCGGCTTCTTCCAGTTCATCCATGATGCGGTGGCGTTCGGCGTGGTACGCATCTTCGGTGTGTTCGTCTTTCCAGTACGGGACCGCGTACATGTCGGCGCGGGCCACGCCGCGCTCGTGCAGCAAAAAGTCGCGCACGGCCAGCAGCTGGTTGCTTTCGCCAGCCAAGGTGACCGACACGCGTCCCGGCGGCCAGGCCAGCGCCTTGACCGCGTCGAGCAGCAAGGTGCTCGCGCCAGGGCGCGCGCCACGGCGCGAGAGCCAATGCACCGTAAACGCGGCCGGGTAGGGCAGCGCCTGGACTTCGGAGTGGTCGGGTACTTCGATCAGCACCGTGCCGCGCGCCTTGCGGGGTAGGCCGCGCAGGGCGGCTGCGAGCGCGGCCAGCGCGCTCGGGTCGCCGATCATCAGGTGGTAGTCGGCGCCTGGCACGAAGCGCGGCGGGCCACCGGGACCGGCCACGCCGACGGCGTCCCCCGGCTGCGCATGCACGGCCCAGCGCGAGGCGGGGCCGTCGTCGCCGTGCAGCACCAGGTCCACATCGAGTTCGCCGGCGTCGGCGTCGTAGCGCGCCACGGTGTAGGTGCGGGCGATCGGGCGGATGTCGGCCGGCGGCCACACCGGGCCGTCGGGCCCGAGCGTCGGCAGCACCGGTTCGCGCTGGCCTTCGCGCGCCAGCAGCAGCTTGATATGGGCGCCGTCGCTGTCCGGCGGGAAGCCGGCCAGGGCGTCGCCGGCCAGCGTAATGCGGCGCATCAGCGGCGTCAGTTGCAAGGTGCGGCGCACGTACAGCATCCTTGGGGGCGTGCGTTTGGTAGTGCTCATCATTTGCCTTTCGGGTCAATGCGTTGGGCCAGCACGCGGCCGATGTGCCCCAGGGGCGCCGGCTGGCTCATGGACGAATGGCTGCAATCGACGTCGATCCGTTCGAGCTGGCCGTGTACGTACGGGGTCCAGCCTTTCCAGTCGGGGGCGCCGGGCCCGCGCTGGCTGGCATGGAAGAACAGCACGTCGCCCTCATAGCGCGGATGGCGCAGCTGGCGGTACAGGCGCATCGACAGCAGCGCGGTGGTGGTGATGCGCTCGAGGTGGGCGTCGTCGGCCGTGGCCAGCGAGCTGCCCGGCTGGCGGAACTGCGCCAGCAGCGCCTCGCGCGCGAGCGGCTGGCCGGCGGCGTCGACCGAGGGCGCGCCGATCACGTCGAGCATCGCGATCAGGGCGTCGCGCTCTTCCGCTTCCGGTTTGCCTTCCCAGATGTCGCTCGGGTAGGAGTCCATCATCGCCAGCAGCGAGACCGTTTCGCCAGCCGCTTGCAGGCGCGCCGCCAGCGCGTGGGCGAGGCCGCCGCCGGAGGACCAGCCGATCAGGCGGTACGGGCCGTGCGGCTGCGCGCTCCTGACCAGGCCAAGGTAGTCGTCGACCTGCATGTCGATGCCGGTCGGCGCCGCGCCGCTCATGCCGCGCGCCTGCAGGCCGTAGATCGGCGTATGCGGCAGGTAGGCGGCCAGTCCCAGGTAGCACCACGACAGGCCTTCGGCCGGGTGTACGCAGAACAGGGCGGGGCCGCTGCCGCGCTGGATGGTCAGCAGCGGCGCGAACTCGGCGCCGGCGGCGGCTGCCGGCGGCGCGTGGCCGACGGTGCCGAGCGCATGCGCCAGCGCGGCCACGGTGCGGTGGCGGAACAGGATGGACACCGCCACTTCGCGCTTCAAGGCCGCGCCGAGGCGGTTGGCGACCTGGATCGCTTGCAGCGATTTGCCGCCGAGGGCAAAGAAGTCGTCCTGCGGCGTCAAGGCATCGACGCCCAGCACCTCGCGCCAGACCGACATGACCGACTGTTCGAGCGGCGTGGCGTCGGTGGCCGTTGGCGCGGCATCGAGCTCTTTGGAGCGCAGGGCGGATCGGTCGATCTTGCCATTGGCGTTGCGCGGCAGGCGCGCCAGGCTGGCGTAGTTGGCGGGCACCGCCGCTGCCGGCAGGCGCTCGGCCAGAAAGGCGCGCAGGGCCGGTGCATTGAGCTTGCCGGCGGTGGCGACAAAGGCACGCAGGTGCTTGCCGCCGTCGCTTTGCGACTGGCACACCACCGCCGCTTCGCGCACGCCGGGGTATTGCAGCAGGGCCGCTTCGATCTCGCTGGGGTCGATGCGGTGGCCGCTGATCTTGACTTCGTCGTCAAGCCGGCCCAGGTAGCGCAGTTCGCCATCGGCGCCCAGGATCACGCGGTCGCCGGTGCGGTAGGCGCGGCGGCCGTCCGGCAGGGTGACAAAACGCTGCGCGGTCAGCGCGTCGCGGTCGAAGTAGCCGCGCGCGAGGCCGCCGCCGATCAGGCACAGTTCTCCTTCTTCGCCGATGCCGACCGGGTGCTCCGCGCAGACAGCGATATCGACGCCGGGCAGCGGGCGGCCGATCGGGACCGCGTCGCCGCTCCAGGCGATGGCGTCGGGGCCGGCCAGTCGGGCGGTGGTGCAGATGACGGTCGCTTCGGTCGGGCCGTAGGTATTGAGCAGCACCAGATGCGGCGGCGCTGCCGTGCGCCAGCGCGCCACGCGCTCGGCCAGCGCGGCTTCGCCGCCGATGATCACCAGTCGCAGGCACTCCGGCAGCGTGGCGTCAACCTGGCCCACGTGGAAGGCGAGTTCGTGCCAGAACGCGGTCGGCAGATCGAGCACGCTGATGCGCAATCGCGCGCAGGCGTCGATGAAGCGCTCCAGCGATTCGAGCATGGCGTCGTCGCGCAGGACCAGGGTGGCGCCGGCGCCGAACGTGAGGAAAATCTCTTCGACGCTGGCGTCGAAATGCAGCGGTGCGAATTGCAGCACGCGGTCGGCCGCGCTCATCTGGTAGCGCGCGCCGGCGCCGGCGCCGAAGTGGGCCAGCGCGGCGCGCTCGATCATCACGCCGTTCGGCCGGCCGCTGGAACCGGAGGTGTAGATGATGTAGGCGAGGGCGCTGTCGGCAACCGGCAGCGGGGCCGGCATCGGTGCGCATGGTGCGGCTTCGTCGATGCACAGCAGCGGCAGCGCGGTGGGCAGGAGCGGCGCATATTTGCGCAGGCTGACGACCAGCGTGGGTTTGACGTCTTCCAGCACGGCCGCCACGCGCAGGGCGGGACCGTCCGGGTCGAGCGGCACGTAGCCGCCGCCGGCCCACATGATGGCCAGCATGGCGACAATCGCATCAGGGCCGCGTGGCAGCAGCAGGACCACGCGGCTGTTTTCGGTCACGCCGGCGTCGCGCAGGCGGCCGGCCATGTTGCCCACCGCTGTGACCAGGTCGGCGTAACTGAGTTCGGTGTCGCCGCATACAAGTGCGGCTTTTTGCGGGTCATGCAGCAGCAGGGAAGCGAGGACCGATACGGGAGCGGCCGGCAAGGGGCCGCCGGACGCCAGCGCCGGTGTCGCGTGCGGCGCTTGTCCGAGGACGTCGGACAGGAGCGCATCGGGTTGTTCAAGAAGATCGGCCAGCGCTTGCAGCAGCGATGCGTGCAGGGCCCGCAAGGTAGCGTCGCCGTAGGCATCCGGATTGGCTTCGAGGTCGATACGGCTGTTCGCGCCCGGCGCGATGGTGATCGACAGGTCTTCCACCGGCCCGGCGGACACCGGGTGCGAGAGCGCCTGCAATGGTCCGAATACCGGCGGGCGGTCGAACGGCATCAGGTTGATGACCGCGCCGAACAGGCGGCGCGCGCCGCCGCTCATGCCCAGGTCATGCTTCAGGTGTTCGTAGCGGTAGCGCTGGTGCGGACGGATGGCTTTCATCTCGGCGGCCACCGCGCGCGCCAGCCCGGCCAGCGATTGCGACGCCGTTGGCGCCAGGCGCAGGGGCACGATATTCATCGCCATGCAGGGAATCGTCAGCGCCACCGAGCCAAGCCGGCCCATGACGGGCAGGCCCAGGGTCAGCTCGCCCGCCGAAGCGTGGCGGCGCAGCCAGGCGCCGGTGGCAGCGATCAGGACGGCGGCCCAGTCCACGCCGGCGGCGGCGGCCACCGACTGGCAGCGCTCGATGGTGCTGGAGGCGACGCCGCCGCGTACACGGCGCACGCCGCGCGCCACGCTGGCCGGCGGCGCCAGCATGGCCGGCGCGCCGGCGTCCATCATGCGCGCCATCCAGAAGTCGCGGTCGCGCGCGTAGGCGGGCGAGGCGAGGTAGGCGGCATCTTCCGCCACCACCGGATCGAGCTTGCCGGCGCGCGCGGGCGCTGCGTCGGTATTGGCGCAGCGGGCCGAATACAGGGCCGCCACGCGTTGCGCCAGCATGGCGTAGGCAAAGCCGTCGAGGGCGATGTGGTGGGCACGCAGGTACCACAGCGTCTTATCCGGGCCGGTTTGCAGCAGCGCGCTGGCGAACAGCGGGCCGCGCGCCAGGTCGGCCGGCTGTTTCAGGTCGTCCCGCATCCACAGGCGCGCGTCGGCGTCGCTCATGACGTGGCGCGCCAGCGGCCAGTCATCACGCGGCTCGGGCGTTTGCCAGAGCGCGTCGCCGTCGCTGGCAAAGCGCATTTGCAGGGCGTCGCATTCGCGCACGGCCTGGCGCAGCGCGGCTTCGAACAGGGCGGCGTCCAGCGGGCCGCTCAGTTCGACCGCTTCGGCCGTCCAGTAGGCCGGGCTGGCGGCATCCAACTGCTGCCCGAGCCAGATGCCGTATTGGGCACTGGTCAGCGCCAGGCGCGCGCCGCTCACCGCTTCACCCGGCGCGCGTCGAGCAGTTCCCACCAGTCGGCCAGGGTCGGGCGCTCGGCCAGTTCGACGAAGCTCGTTTCGATGCCGGCGCGGCGCCAGCGTTCGATCAGGCTCATTAAGCGGATCGAATCGAGGCCCGCGTACAGCAGGTTGTCGTCGGGGAGCAGGTCCGATGCCGGAACGGCCAGCAGTTCCGCCACTTCGGCTTGGAAGGCGGTGCGCGTGGCGTGCCAGGTGGGCGCCGGCTTGAGCGCGCCCGTCACGGTCGCCGTGCTGGCGACCACGCCGCAACGCTGCGATACATAGTGAAGGCCCATCTGGTGCTGTTCGGCCGAGAAGTCGGCCAGCGCATCGCCCACCAGGAAGGGCTCGATGTCGCTCATGAAGGCGTCGGCGGCCGTCATCAGGCAGCCGATGTGGGCGTACACGCCGCACACGATCAATTGGTCGCGTCCCTGTTCGCGCATGCGTGCCAGCAGGTCGCTGCGGAAGAAGGCGCTGTAGCGCCATTTGGTCAGCACCACGTCTTGCGCGCGCGGCGCCAGGCTTGCCACCACCGGTGCGCGTTCGGGGTGCGCGGTCAGGCCCGGTCCCCACCAGTCGGTGAGCAGGCCGCGATCCTCGGCCGATTGTTCGGCCGGCTGCGCGGTGTAGACGACCGGTACGCCGGCGGCGTCGGCGGCGTCGCGCAGTTGCCTGATGTGCGCGATCAGTTCGGGAATCGGCGCGGCGGCGTTGTCGTAGAAGTCGAGGAAGTACTCCTGCATGTCGTGGATCAGCAGCACGGCGCGTTTCGGTTCGGGCATCCAGCTGACGCGGTTGTCCGGCATGGCCGTGGGCATGGGGTAGGAGGCGATTTTCGGGATGGTCATGGTGCTTGCCGATCTTGTGATTGAGTGCCGATCAACTGGGCGATCTGTTCGCGCAGCTGGCGTTTGTTGACTTTGCCGACGCCGGTGGTAGGGAAGCGTTCGACGAATTCGATGCGGTCGGGGATTTTGTACTGCGCCACGCCGCGTTCGCGCAGGAAGCGCGTGAGCTCGATGGCCCGTACCGGCGCGCCGCGCGTGACGATGAAGGCGCAACTGCGCTCGCCCAGGTAGGCGTCGGGCATCGACACCAGCGCGGCGTCATGCACGGCGGGGTGGGCCAGCAGGTGGTTTTCGACCTCTTCGGCCGCGACCTTGTCGCCGCCCCGGTTGATCTGGTCCTTGGCGCGGCCTTCGACCACCAGGTGGCCGGAGGGCAGGCGCATCACCAGGTCGCCGGTGCGGTAGAAACCGTCGCTGGTGAAGGCGCGCTGGTTATGTTCTTCGGCACGGTAGTAGCCGCGAATGGTGTAGGGCCCTCGCGTGAGCAGGTGGCCGATCTGGCCATCGGGCAGGTCGCGGTCTTCGTCGTCGACGATGCGCACTTCGTCGGCGGGCGAAATCGGGCGGCCCTGGGTGTTGGCGGTCAGTTCCGGCGTGTCGTCCGGGCGGGTGTAGTTGACCAGGCCTTCGGCCATGCCGAATACCTGTTGCAGGGCGCAGCCGAGCACCGGGCCCACGCGGCAGGCCGCTTCGGCGGACAGGCGCGCGCCGCCCACTTGCAGCAGCTTGAGGCTATCGAGTTTGTAGCGCGTGGCGCCGGCGGCGTCGAGCCAGATCATGGCCAGCGGCGGCACCAGCGCGGTGATGGTCACGCCTTCGGCTTCGATGAGCGGGAAGGCTTCGTCCGGCGAGGGCCGGCGCGCCAGCACCACGCAGCCGCCGGCATGGAACACGCCGAAGGAACCGGGCGAACTCATGGGGAAGTTGTGCGCGACCGGCAGGGCGCATAAGTACACGCTGGACTGGTCAAGTTCGCAGATGTCGGCGCTGGCGCGCACGCTGTATAAATAGTCGTCGTGGGTACGCGGGATCAGCTTGGGCAGGCCGGTGGTGCCGCCGGAGAGCTGCAAGAAGGCCACGTCGCCCGGCTGCGGGCCGGCGAGCGGCACTGGGTCGGCGTAGAGCGAATCGAAGGCGATGAATTCGGCGGGGTCGCCGAGCACGATCACGCGCGCCAGGTTTGGTACTTCGGCGCGCACTTCGCGCGCCAGGGTGCGGTAGTCGAAGCCGGCGTCGCTGTCGGCGACGATGTAGGCGGCGGCGTCGGTAAAGGCGCACAGGTGGCCGATTTCGTGGCGGCGGTGCGCGGGCAGGGCAAATACGGGCAGCGCGCCGATGCGGAACAGGGCGAAACAGGCGACGAAAAATTCAGCCACGTTGGGCAGTTGCACGACCACGCGCTCGCGCGCGGCGATGCCCAGGCCGGTCAAGCCGGCGGCGAAGCGGTCGGCGCGTGCATCAAGTTCGGCGTAGCTCCAGCGGCGCGCACCGCACACCAGCGCGGTGCTGTCGGGATGTCGGGCCGCGCGCTCGCGCAGCAGGGAACCGAAGGTTTCACCAGTCCAGTAGCCGGCTGCGCGATAGCGCGCCGCAAAGTCGTCGGGGTATGGAGTAACACCGGGGGTGAAACCGGGCAAATAGTCACTACTCATAGCGCTTCCTCCAGTACCGCTTCGAGGCCCATCGCGCGCAGCATGGTGCGCAGCTTGCCGGACGTTTCGAGATATTCGAGTTCGGGGTCGGAACCGGCTACGATGCCGGCGCCCGCGTACAGGGTGGCGCTGTGGGCGCGCACGTCGGCGCAGCGCAGGGTCACGGCCCATTCGCCGTCGCCGTTGGCGTCCATCCAGCCCACCAGGCCGGCGAAGAAGCCGCGCTCAAACCCTTCGGCTTCGTTGATGAAGCTGCGCGCGTCCGCTGCGGGGTGGCCGCAGACGGCGGGCGTGGGATGCAGCGCCATGGCCAGCGCGAGCGAGGTCATGCCGGGTTCATTCAGTTGCGCTGTCACTTCGCTGCCCAGGTGCCACATGGTGGGCGTGGCGATCAGCGAGGGCACGGCCGGCACAGTCACCGAGTGGCAGTAAGGACGCAGCGAATCGGCCACCATGTCGGCCACCAACGCATGTTCGTGCAGGTCTTTTTGCGATTCCAGCAGGCCCTGGGCGCGGCGCTGGTCTTCCTGCGGGTCGGCGCTGCGCGGGATCGAGCCGGCCAGCGGATGGCAGCGCACGCGGGTGCCGGTTCGCGAGAGCAGCAGCTCGGGACTGGCGCCGATCAGCGTGCGGCGTCCGTCATCGTCGGGCGTGAGGTCGATGGCAAAGGTATAGCCGTGCGCGTTGCGCTCGCCCAGGCGCGCCAGCAGGGCGGCGACATCGATCTCGGTTTCCAGGGTCAGTGAGCGCGACAGGACCACCTTGTCCAGCTGGCCGGCGTGGATGCGTTCGACCGCGCCGGCCACGGCGCGGCGGTACTGGCCCTGGTCGGGAACGGCGGCGATGGTGCGCGGGAAGGGCGCGCGCGCCGCCGGCGCTTGCGGGGTGGCCGCCGGCAGCTTGGCCGGGCCGCTCGCCCTCATCACATGCTCGGGAATGAACAGGTGGGCCGGCGCGTCGGCCAGGAACGGCACGGCGCCGATCAGCACCGGCAGCGCTTCGCCGTCGCGGCGCGCGGCGCGCAGCAGGGCGCCAGCGGCATCGGCCAGCGCGGCCCCGGACTGCGGCGCCAGGATGCTGCGCTTGCCGCTGGCCAGCAGTGTGTGGCCGGGCGACGAAAACAGGGTGGCGCCAGCTTCGTAGTGTACGCACAGGTCGGCCGCGCTGGTGCGGCTCAGGTAGTGGCCGTGCAGTCTGTCATTCATGTTGAAGTTCCTTGCGTTAGGAGGGCAGTCGGAGCGTTTCGCCGGATAGGCGGGACCGCACTATAGATCGGAATGATAATTATTTACAACCTAAATATTAATGCAAATGAGATTGATTCGCATTTAGCTAGTATGGTATGCTTAAGTTTCACACCTGTCAACGATGGCAATTGTTCATCCCACTTGAGAAGACTCACCATGCCCGCACTTCACTTCGCCGTTCGCCAACCGGGCGCGCTGTTGCTCGCCGCGCCCGCCGCGCCGGCCCATGCCGCCCCCGCCCCAACCTGCGGCGAGCGCGCATGAAGCGCGACCTGTCTCCGCTGTCGCACGACACGCCCGGCCCGTTGCCGTCGCCCGCCGAATTGCGCGCGCAACTGCCGCTGTCCGATACCGGCGCGCTGACGATCGGCGCCGCGCGCCAGAGCGTGCGCGCTATTCTCGACCGCCGCGATCCGCGCCTGATGGTGGTGGTCGGCCCTTGCTCGATCCACGACCTGCACGCGGGACGCGATTACGCGCGCCGGCTCAAGGCGCTGGCCGACGAAGTGGCCGACACGCTGTTCGTGGTCATGCGCGTGTACTTCGAAAAGCCGCGCACGCGGGTCGGCTGGAAAGGGCTGATCAACGATCCGCGCATGGATGGCTCGTTCCGCATCGATGAAGGCCTGGCGCTGGCGCGGCGCTTCCTGATCGAGGTGGCCGAGCTGGGTTTGCCGGCGGCGACCGAGACGCTCGACCCGGTCTCGCCGCATTACGTCGGTGAGTTGATCAGCTGGGCCGCGATCGGCGCGCGCACCACCGAGTCGCAGACGCACCGCGAGATGGCGTCGGGCCTGGGCATGCCGGTGGGCTTCAAGAACGGCACCGACGGCAAGGTCGATACGGCGGTCAACGCGATCGCATCGAGCTCGCACCCGCATGCCTTCCTGGGCATCGACGCCGACGGCCGCGCGGCCGTGATCCGCACGCCGGGCAACCCGTACGGTCACCTGGTGCTGCGCGGCGGAGGAGGGCGCCCGAACTACGACGCGGCCAGCGTGGCGCTGGCCGAACAGGCGTTGGACAAGGGTGGCCAGCGGCCCAACATCGTGATCGATTGCGCGCACGATAACTCCAACAAGAACCACACCTTGCAGGCCGGCGTGATGGCCGACGTGGTACGCCAGCGCCTGGCCGGCAACCGCAGCGTGGCAGGGGTGATGGTCGAGAGCTTCATCGAGGCCGGAAACCAGGCCATTCCCGCCGAACTGTCGGCGCTGCGCTATGGCTGCTCGGTGACCGATCCCTGCGTGGACTGGGAGGAAACGGCGGCCATGCTGCGCGCCGCGCGCGAGGCCTTGCGCGCTGACGTGGCGGCCCGTCGCGGAGGCGCCGATGTCTAGGCAATCGCGCGCAATCGCGCTGGTCGCGGCGCTGCAGTTCGTGTACCTGGTCGACTTCATGATGGTGCTGCCGCTCGGGCCCGACCTGGCGCGCGAGCATGGCTTTGCGGTGGATCGCCTGGGCTGGCTGGCGGCGGCCTACACGCTGGCGTCGGCGCTATCAAGCCTGATCGCCTTCCGGCTGCTGGACCGCTTCGACCGCAAGCCCGCGCTGCTGCTCACCTTTGGCTTGCTGGCGCTGGCGACCTTCGCCACGACCTTTTGCCACGGCTTGCCGGCGTTGATGGTGGCGCGCGCGCTGACCGGCGCCTTCGGCGGGCCGGCGGTGGCGATCGGCATGGCCATCGTGATCGACATGACGGCGCCCGAACAGCGCGGCAAGGCGATGGCCAAGGTGATGCTGGGCTTTTCGCTGGCGGCCATTGCCGGCGTGCCGCTCGGCCTGGAGTTGGCGCGCATGGGGGGCTGGCAGGCGCCGTTCTATATGGTGGCGGCGCTGGCGGCGCTGGTGCTGGCGGCGATGGCGGTCCTGCTGCCGGCGTTGGAGGGGCACCTGAATGCGCGCGAAAAGGTTTCGGCGCGGGTCTGCGCCCGCAATCTGCTGGCGCGCCCCACGGTACGCCTGGCGATGCTGCTGCAAGGGGCCAGCGCGTTTTCGGCCTTTTTGGTGATCCCGCATTTTTCGGCCTACTTTTTGCTGAACCTGGGCTTTCCGCGCGCGCAGCTCGGCATGCTGTATTTCGCCGGCGGCGTGGTGGCGCTGCTGACGGTGCAGCTGCTCGGGCGCCTGGCCGACCGCGCCGGCCCGGTGCTGGCCGCAGCGCTGGCGTCGGCCGCCTTCTGCGCCGGCCTGGCGCCGTTTTTCGGACTCGGCGCGGCGCTGCCGATCCTGTTCTTCGTGCTGTTCATGGCCGGCAACGCGGGGCGCAACGTGACCATGGCGGCCACCGTCAGCCAGGTGCCGTCGCCGCATGAACGGGCCGGCTTCATGTCGCTGCAAAGCCTGGTGCAGGATGTGGCCATCGGCGCGGCCGCGCTGGTAACCAGCTGGCAGCTCGGCGAAGCGGCGGACGGCCGCCTGACCGGCATGGCGCCGGTGGCGGCGCTGGCGGCCGTGATCGCGGTGGGCGTCGCTGGCGGGCTGGCGCGCCTGGCCGGTGCGCGCCGCGCTGTTGCGCTGGAGTGACACTGGAAGGGTTGCGATGTGACCATCCTGAAAAATTATCTTTCAGGATTGCAATTTTTTACGAGGACTGGTCTTATAATTATCGGCACTATTGATCACGCCAAGAGCCAGATGGAAAACCACCAGTCCTCGCAAATTCGTACCCTGTCCTATGTCGAGAATGAAGACCATCCGGTGTTCGGCACCCTGGTCGAACAGATTCTTCACCTGCTCAATTCGAAGCTCATTTTCAGCGACATCATCATTCATCAAAATAGTCCGCTGATGCTGCGCCAGCCGAAAGGGCTGGTGGCGGTGACCGATTCTCCGATCACCAAGGAGGAGCTGGAAGAGTTCTTCGAAGTGATCGAGCCCGATTGGTCCGAGCGCATCGCCGTGCGCGCGTTCGACCGCTCGATCGACCTGCATACGGCGCGCATCCGCGCCAACTGTTTTACCTTCCAGGGCAAGAAGCGGCTCGGCTGCGTGGTGCGGCGCTTTCCGCGCGAACCGCTGCCGCTCAATCAACTGGGCCTGCGCGCGGCCGAGCAGGATTTTGCGCTGCTCACCAGCGGCCTGATACTGATCATCGGCGACACCTGCCAGGGCAAGTCGACCACGATCGCTTCGATGATCGACCAGATCAACAAGACGCGCTCGGGCCACATCATCACCATCGAAGACCCGGTCGAAACCCTGATCCCGCAACGTAAATGCATCATCACCCAGCGCGAAGTGGGCTTTGACGGCGATGTCGAGAGCTACTATCTCGGTGCGCTGGACGCGCTGCGCGAGCGGCCGGATGTGATTGTGATCGGCGAGATCCGCGACGCCCAGACCGCGCAGGAAGCGCTGGCGCTGGCCGAATCGGGGCCGCTGGTGCTGGCCACCCTGCATGCGCGTTCGACCGAGCTGGGTTTGCAGAAGATGCTACGCCTGCTGGGGAACTCGGACGCGCAGGCGCAGGCCCTGGCGAGCGCCTTGCGCGGCGTGCTGTGCCAGGCCTTGCTGCCGTCGGTGGGCGGGGAGCGCTATTACCTGGCCACCGAATGTCTCAGTTCGAATCCGGAAGTGGTGCGCATGATCGAATCGGGCCGGGTGGGCGAGGTGCGCTCGCTGATGGATGGCGGCACCGGCAAGTTCAACGCCGGCTGCCATTCGATGAACACGGCGCTGGTGAACCTGCTGCGCGAGAAGAAGATCAGCGTCGAGGATGCGCGCAACGCGACCACCGACCGGATCGGGTTTGCGGACGCGTGTTATAGCGGGATGCTGGACGCGGCGTAAGCCAGTTTTTTTCGGGCTGGCCATCTTGCGGGCCCGCCAAGCGATTTCGCGGCTGGCCTGACAACGTGGGCAGACTTGACGATCTAGTGTAGTGTTGCATTCTGTTTGCCGCTTAAGCGGCTGTTGGCGCGAATTACCTTTTGCAGGATATCGCGCGCAGTTGCTGTCCAAATAAATGGCTTCGGATTGGCATTGTGGTGCGCGACATA
>NZ_WHJF01000629.1:0-252 GCF_011682185.1 Massilia genomosp. 1 | reverse complement strand
GTTCACCCGCTTGACTGCCCGCTTACCTGCGTCCATTGCCATCTCCCTGGGATTCGTTTGTCACCAGGGATGCATTCTCCAGATCGCCATCGGGTCGCGCAATAACGCCGCTGAGCGACCGCTTACCTCACGCAAGCGAAGAACAATGTGGCGGCGCTGGAGCTGATGCGCCTCCTCGGTGTCTGCTATCGCACCGCTTGGCGCCTTAAACACAAGATACTGGAGGTGATGGCCGAGCGCGAGTCCGAACGC
>NZ_WHJF01000628.1:0-252 GCF_011682185.1 Massilia genomosp. 1 | reverse complement strand
GTCAGAAAAACCATCGATATCGTCTTGGATGCGTCCTGCTGCTGGTGTCATATTCGATTCCATGTGGGTACCAACTTCCTTAATTAGAGTTATGAAGTTGTCTCACAACAGTTTGACACAGGGGGCTCGGTCACCGTGCCGTGTTTGCGTCCTTCCGTCATGAACAGCAGTCGCTTTGCCTCAAGATCATGGACCAGGGTCACGTACTCGTGACCGCGCCGGATGCTCAACTCGTCGATGCCGACGACGGTG
>NZ_WHJF01000627.1:0-252 GCF_011682185.1 Massilia genomosp. 1 | reverse complement strand
GCGACATCGGTCCGTGTGTCATTCTCGCGTCCAAATATCAAGAGTAAACGCCTTTCTCGGCGAGTTTACAAGCAATATTTACAATCTTTGCTCACCGCGACGTCCCAGCCTTCATGCAATCGCCCTGCTGCGTCCATCGAGCATGCCGCGTACGACGCCCGCCATGCGATCCTTGAGCGTCGTGGCGAGTTTCTTGAATGGCTCAAGGCGGCTGCGTCGGGCCCACGATATCCACTTTATCAACGCCGCTTC
>NZ_WHJF01000626.1:0-252 GCF_011682185.1 Massilia genomosp. 1 | reverse complement strand
ATTTCTGCACCATCCGCTCCTGCCTTGACACGCTACGCAAACAAGGTCACAGCATGTTGGACGTACTGCGCCGGGCATTTGCTGGCGATCCAATTGCGCCAGCCGCGTAGCGGCTGAACAGTTACTCTTCTTTTTCAAGCCATCGGCCGACGGCGGCACACTGGAATTGTGGCTGTCCTTGCGGATCGATTTACCGGCCAAGGCCTCTTTGACCTGTGCGTGCAGTTTCTCGATCAGCTTGTCTTTTTCGGG
>NZ_WHJF01000625.1:0-252 GCF_011682185.1 Massilia genomosp. 1 | reverse complement strand
TCCGCGATATTTCTGAGAACCGTCTCCGGCGTGGCGTGTTCAAAAGCGTACCGGAACTGACAACCGCAATCGAACAATATGTCGCGCACCACAATGCCAATCCGAAGCCATTTATTTGGACAGCAACCCCCCTGTGTCAAACTGTTGTGAGACAACTTCATAACTCTAATTAAGGAAGTTGGTACCCACATGGAATCGAATATGACACCAGCAGCAGGACGCATCCAAGACGATATCGATGGTTTTTCTGAC
>NZ_WHJF01000624.1:0-252 GCF_011682185.1 Massilia genomosp. 1 | reverse complement strand
CGCCTACCTTCGCATGTCCAAGTTTAAAAACCTTCCGGCCAATCCACTACAACCAGCCGCCGCTCCGTTGCGATCTACCATCTACCGTGCCGGCTGTCCAGTTCCACTCAAAACGGCATAGAGCCCCCGCAAGCAGGTGGTTGATATGGTTAACTGGTGGTTTCGCGAAACAGGAGCGCTTAACGCAAGGGTGCGCCAGATTGCACTCTGGAATCTACCGCCGAACTCTCCCACGGTCCCCCCTCCGGAACT
>NZ_WHJF01000623.1:0-252 GCF_011682185.1 Massilia genomosp. 1 | reverse complement strand
CTTCGCGCCGCCCGCCCTTGACCCTGCTCCGGACCGGACATCGACAAGCGCCGCAAGGCGCAGACATTCACAGCGGTAGCCGATATGGTAGCCGAAGTCAACTTCCACTCAAAACGGCATTGGGCCATTGTTCTTCGCTTGCGTGAGGAAGTACATCGCTTGGAACCATTTCGTGAGAGGCAATTTACTCGAGTGGAAAATGGTCCCGCTCGTGAGGGTCGTCTGGTACCGGCAAGCCTGGCACTGGAACGT
>NZ_WHJF01000622.1:0-252 GCF_011682185.1 Massilia genomosp. 1 | reverse complement strand
ATTGTTCGCAAGACGTTCCTTCACCGACCCGGCCAATCAAAGCCCAGAAACAAGCAGCCTAAGCCCCACAAATACATGACACAAAAGCCATGTTAAGCTGTCAATCGCTTAAGTCCGGTAGATTGGTTCTCCCTCCGGTGCGCCGGAATCATGAAGTTGCCCAGTCAATCGTATCGTTTTTCGCCGCTGGCCGATCATGCCGCGCCCAGACGTGAGAGTCGCGTTTGCAGGGCGCAGAAGATGTCGGCATGC
>NZ_WHJF01000621.1:0-252 GCF_011682185.1 Massilia genomosp. 1 | reverse complement strand
AAGATGCGGCTGTTGGCCTCGTCAAGCTTGATCTGCTTCGGGTCCGGGTAGCGGAGAGTGTCGCCGCAACCCTTGCGCTTGAAGCTGGGGAAATCGGCCCGTTTCTCGAAGAAGTTCTTGTACGCCCCCCCCTGTGTCAAACTGTTGTGAGACAACTTCATAACTCTAATTAAGGAAGTTGGTACCCACATGGAATCGAATATGACACCAGCAGCAGGACGCATCCAAGACGATATCGATGGTTTTTCTGAC
>NZ_WHJF01000620.1:0-252 GCF_011682185.1 Massilia genomosp. 1 | reverse complement strand
GGTGAAAACGTTCGGAAAAGCCGATGTGGCGCAATGGGCATTGAAACATCTGGCAGCAGCGAGTATCGTCGTCTCCGATGGTTTGAACTGCTTCACGGCAGTGCAGGCGGCCGGTGCAAAGCATGAGAGCCAATTGCAAAACGATTTTTCCGAACTGGCCGACATCAGGAGAGCACGATTTTTCATCGCTTTTTCGTGATATCGGAGGAAATCTGATCGGTTACGGCGGCGGAATCATGGCTAATCTCATTT
>NZ_WHJF01000061.1:0-42070 GCF_011682185.1 Massilia genomosp. 1 | reverse complement strand
GCTGCTCTGGGGTAGAATTCATGTCGGGCAAGGTGTGTTCGTGCTGATAGGGTAGGTTTTTAGATAACTCCCATTCTATCAATCACTTACGGCATTCTTGCCCTTTTTTGTGCAAAATTCAGGCTAAATGGATGCAGTCGAGCAGGCGCATGGGCGGTATTGGTACAGCAAGTGACAGCAATCATTCGCTGCTTGTTGTTTTTGTCCAACGAATAGCAAGAGCCGGCGTGGGCATCTGACAAGTGTCAAAAAACATATAAATATTTGTTAACAATGAGATATTGTTAACAGGCAAATCCGCCGCACAGCGGTATGAGCCCCGTGCTCGCTGCGGCCCTTACAGCCCTGGGCAACGAAACGTGACCACGGCAACAGGGTTGCCTTGGTTTTTCTGGCGATGGACCAATAGGAGAGATCTTCATGCATGTTCGGGGCACATTTGGATATGGCCGTCGCCAGCGTGAGACGAGCCGCCTGGCTCGGCTCGTTGGCGTCGGGGCACTCTGTTTGTTCGGCGTTTTAGGTTTGGCTGCGAACGAAGCCAAAGCCGACACCAAGGGTAAGGTGTTGTACGGAAAGCTGACATACGACCGGGTACCGTCGACGCTGGAGAACGGGCTTAACTACAGCGCGGTTGTCCAAAAGCCCATCCGCAACGTGCGGGTGGTGCTGGTTGAATACAGCAAAGAGGGCGGCGCGAACACGGAACTCGCGGTCACCACCTCAGGGGAAGACGGTAGCTACAGCTTCCCGGTTCCCGACCTGGTCACGCGGGTCAGGGTCCGGGCGTTCGCGGAGACGGCCAATCCGCCATTGCGGGTTCAGGACAACACCAACGGCAACGCCTTGTACGCACTGGAGTCTGCCGCAATGACGACCACCGCGGCGGTTACCGTCAAGGACCTGAACGCAGGCAGCGGCTGGGGAGGGTCATCCTACACGGGCGCGCGTGCGGCTGCGCCGTTTGCCAGCCTCGACACGCTCTACGCGACGGCACGCGCTTTCATGGCGGTGCGACCCCTGGTGAATTTTCCTTTGCTGCCAATTAACTGGAGCGTCAACAATCGCCCGGAACCTGGCGACAGTGCTTTGGGCCAGATCAACACGTCGCACTACAACAAGGGCGTGGGCGGCATCTTCATCCTCGGCAAGGCGGATGTGGATACCGACGAATACGATGCCCATGTCATGGTGCATGAATGGGGTCATTACTTTGAAGACAAGATGGGTCGCTCGGACAGCATCGGTGGCACGCACGGCTCTGGCGACATCGTCGATCCACGGCTTGCCTTTGGCGAAGGGTGGGGAAATGCGTTGAGCGCGATGATCCTTTTTCCGGACGCGAAATACAAGGATACCGGAGGAGCCGGCCAGGCCCGGACGACGCTCGTCATCGACATGGAAACCAACGACTCCGACGATCCGAAGCCGGGTTGGTTCTCCGAAGCGTCGGTGCAATCCGTGCTGTATGACCTCTTCGACCCGGCCAATGAGTCGTTTGACAACGTGGCGCTTGGACTGGGACCCATCTACGACATCATGACGGGGGGGGCAGAAGAGTACCCCGGCCGTGACGTCCATTTTCTCGTTCACCAAGGCCTTGAAAGCAGTCCCCGGCACCTCGGCCGCCACGATTGCGGCAATCGACAGACTGACCTCAGCGTCGGGTATCACCCCCATTCAAGACGCGTTTGGGACCGGCGAGACCAACGACGGCGGCAATGCGGCGAACCTGCCGCTGTTCCGGCAGATGACGGTGGACGGCGCCAGCGAGACCCTGACGTTCCTGGCCGATGTGGACAACATCAACAGGCTTGGAGCGAACCGCTACATCAGGTTCACCAGCCCTGCCGCAGGTCCGATCCAGGTCATCGGGGACTCGATCCGCGACATCGGGCTCACGCTGCTCGAAGACGGCAAGAAGATCGCCATTGCCGACAACAATTACAGCGGAACCGAGCAGTTCTCGTTCGTTGCCAAGGCGAACAAGGTGTACGTCCTCACGGTGCAAGGCTTCCTTATCAAATCGAGCGGCCAATACACTGCCTCGGTTCGCATCGCAAGCGGTGATATTGCGGGCAAGGCCACGATTGTCAATCAAAAAACCAAAGCGGTCCGCTAAAGCGTTCCCGCCTCCCTAAGGATGCCATCATGCAAATGAAAATTTCAACGCTGGCGGCGGCGCTCGCCGTCGGACTGATCACCTCATTCACGGCCGCGGCCGTCGAGGGGAAGCCACATGCGCCTGTGGAAATCGTCGGGACTGTGCAAGCTCAACAAGCCACGCTGAAGATCGCCTTCGAGTCGGCTGCGCAGCAGGTCAATGTCCGTGTCTACGGCGTGGATGGCCTGACCGTGGTTGGAACCAAGTCACCCGTCATCGGCGGCACTTTCGCCGCCGGCCAGGTGATGACGTTGCTGGTCAAGTACACGCCAGGAGCGGGCACGAGCAATCTGGCGGTGCAGGTCGATGGCGAGTTCGACGGCAAGCGACGTTCGAAAATCTCGTCCTTCACCGTGCAAAACGGCCGGGCTGCCACATCGAGCACGACGGCGAACATCTCGGTCGACGGGCGAGGCCGGCGGATTGCCATCCTGCCAGCCGAAACCAAATAGCAACGTGCTGGCAAGACCCGCGCTGCGCTCTTGCTTGCGCTGTCGCCCTACCATCCAATGACTTAGTAACTATCGAAAAGGAATGACCATGTTTCTGAAATCGACACTGCTCGCCCTCGCCTTTTGTGCCTTTGCATCGACCGCCCAGGCTGATTCCATCCACACCATCACCGGCGACACGACTGGCGCCGCCATTTTTACGCGACCGGTCGAGGACCTTTCCGGCTTGTCGGCAATCGGCAAGGATGTCAGCTTCAACCAATTCCGATTTACGGTTTCAGCGGCGGGCGAGTACTCGTTCTTGACGACGGCGGCTTTCGACTCCTTGGTTTTCCTTTACAGCCCGAGCTTCAATCCCAACTCGTCGCTGACGAACGCCCTGATCGGTAACGACGATCTTCTTGGTACGACCACATCGGGCTTCGTGACCAACCTGGCCGCCAACACGCCTTACGTACTGGTGATTACCGGTTTTGAAGGCTTCGAGTATGGCAAGTACAGCACGACCATTGGCGGGCCCGGCGCCGTCACCATCAGCGCCGTTCCCGAACCCGAGACCTATGCGATGATGGCATTTGGCCTGGGCGTCGTGGGCTTGGCACGCCGTCGTGCGACGTCCCTGAAGACGGCCTGAACGGAACTGACGCGCTGCGCGCGCAGTGACTGCTTCACTGTAAGCGTCGGCTCGGCGCCGTCTTGAGGCGGGCGTCGAGTCGCCTGGTCGGCGCGCATGCCGGCGATGCCCGCCGCAAGCCTGCCTGCGCCTACCCGCAGGCAGGGAACGCCACCGCACAACCCAAGCTTTCCATTCACTCATTTCCGTCTTTGCACACCATATGTGCCCGGTGACCGCCGGCGGCCATCCTCGGCAACATCGAGCGCAAAAGCGACCTTCCCCATTCAATTTCCTCATGTAAGTTCACGCCGATGGTAACAGGGCACACACGCCCTGGTTTTTGCCTGGCCGGCCTGCAGCGGGACGCGCTTCGTGCCACACTGGCGAACTTGGCAATTGAATGCATGACGGGAATATAATCGATGTGGACTGGCGTACTGTGCGGCCTGCTGGCCGGCGCGATGTGGGGCATGGTGTTCATCGTGCCGGAATTACTGGCGGCGTTTTCGCCGGTCGAACTGGCCGTGGGGCGTTACATCGCCTACGGGGCGATTGCCACCGGGCTGATGCTGCCGCGCCTGCGTGGCCTGTTGCAGCGGCTCGACCGCAGCGACTGCGGCGCGCTGGTGCGCCATGCGCTGGCCGGCAACATCGTCTACTACATGCTGCTGGCGCTGGGCGTCAAGCTGGCCGGGGTGGCGCCGACCTCGCTCATTATCGGCTTGCTGCCGATCACCCTCACCCTGCTCGGCCGCAAGGATCATGGCGCCATTCCGATGTCGCAACTGGCGCTGCCGCTGCTGGTGGTGGGTGCCGGCATCGCCTGTATCAATCTCGATGTGTTCCTGCACGCGCGCGCCAGCGGCGCCAGTCCCGGCGCGACCTTGCTCGGCGTGCTGTGCGCGTTCGGCGCCCTGCTGTGCTGGAGCTGGTACGGGCTCGACAATGCGCGTTTCCTCAAGCGCAATGCGCATTTCAGCAGCGCCGAATGGTCGGCCCTGTACGGCATGGCCAGCGGGCTGATCGCGCTGGCGATCGGCGCAGTTGCCTTTGCCATCTGGCATGGCGACGTGACCGGCGCGGCGGGTGCGGCAAGCGGGCGCAACTGGACGGTGTTTTGGGTAATCAATGTACTGGTGGCGCTGGGCGCCTCGGTCATCGGCAACCATTTGTGGAATATCGCCAGCCGGCGCGTGCCGGTGACCCTGTCGGGGCAGCTGATCTTGTTCGAAACGCTGTTCGCCCTGTGCTACGGCTTTGTGTATCACCGCCAGTTTCCCCGGGTGCTGGAAAGCGCGGCGATTGTCTTGCTGGTGGCAGGCGTGGTGTGGGCCGTGCGGATGCATGCGGTTCAACCCACGGCGACCGTGGGGTTTAGTCCCGATCACATTGGATAGTCAACATGCATACAGGACCCGACATGCGCACTCCAGGGCGCAACAGCGCATCTGCCGTGGTATGACTCGCACTGGTGACGCTGATCGCTTCAAGCGCCGACGCCGGCTTGCAGACGGGCACGACGCCAGCGGGCAGGCAGGCCATCATCGAACAGGTACTTGACGGCGGCGACGGCGGGGTGTATGCCAGTGCGCCGAATGCCTTGTTCAAACGCATGAACGCTGATTCTGCGTGGAAACTTCTGCCGCTGAGAGTCGATTGATAGCGCCCGTACGTCGATGCCGGCGCGCACGACGCGCCGATCGGCCCCCAGAGTACTAGCGCCGCTGCTGGCTCTGCTGCTGCACCGACAAGCTGAGCTTGCTCAAATCTTCCTTGCCCAGCATCGGCAAATGCGCCAGCAAGTGCTCCAGGGCTGAGTTGCCGCTCAGTTCCAGCTCGGACGACTGCACCAGCACCGTGCCGGCGCCGGTAAAATCGACCTGCTTTTCCTCGCCCGACAGCGTCAAGCCGCTCAGCGCCCCCACCGTCGACACAAAGCCGGTGACGTGCGCGTAATCGTAGCGGTACGACGGACTCGGACAGTCGGCCCAGCCCAGCACCGCCTGTTCATCCACCCGGCACGGCAGTTCGAGGAAATGCACCGGGCCGTTGGACGAGGCGATCACCTTGCCGGTCCCGAGCAGGGTCAGGTAGCCCGGCAGGGTCGATTCCTGGCAGATGACGTTCTTCGAAAAGCCCAGCAGGTTCTTGGCGCGGATCGTCATGTTGGCCGCGTCCAGGTCGTAGCAGGCCAGGTCGTTGCCGTTGTCGCCCAAAATCAGCTGACCCTGCCCTTGCGCCACCACGAAATTGTGGATGTACTTCGGCGCGTTGAACGCGCGCCGCGCCAGCATCTCGACGACGCTGCTGCCCATCGCCTCAAAACTGAGGTTGCCGTAAAAGGCGATCATCTTGCCCTTGCGGATGAAAATCTGGTCGCTCACGTCCACCACGAAGGCAAACCGGTTCAGGTTATCGTTCCTCGGCAAGGTCGCTGGATTGTAGGTTGTCATGACTTACCTCTCGCTCGCTTGGATGTAGACCGTGCCCTGGCCGCTGAATTTGACTTGATACGACTCGCCCGAGGCCTGGCCGACGAAGGTCTTCCAGTTCAGGTCGGTGATGATGGACGAGCTCAACTGCCCGGTATGGCCGATGTAGGCTTGCGGATCGACGCACACAGGCACATCGTGCGTGACCGGCAAGCCGATCGCGTTGCCGTCCGACAGGATCGCCACCTCGCCCGTGCCCTGGAAGGTGCTGGTGAACAAGCCCTGCCCCGACACCGCCCCGCGCGCGATGCCCTGGATGCCGCCCTGGTTGCCCAGGAACATGGTCCCGGCGGTCATGCGCGCATCAAAGGCGAGCACATTCTCGCTTTCCACATACAGGGTCTCGCCGCGCACCGGGATGATGGTGACGAACAGGCCGTTGTAGGCGTAGTAGACCGAGCCGCGGCCCCTGGCCAGCATCAGCGAGTAGCCCTCGTTGGTGGCGGCGCGCATGGCCATGCTCTCGACACCCTGGCCCGCCAGGAAGGAACTGCTGAAGGCAACCTCGCCCTGGTACGAAATCATCGCACCCTTCTTGGCGAAGACTTCCTCGTTATTGAGTTTGACCTCAATCATTTTTTCATTGATCTGCTGGTACGCCGGCATGGCATTCTCCCACTAAATTCGATTGTTCAAGAGCGCTGCGCGCCACCCGGTCAGCGCTCGGCGGGCTGGATGAAGACCACGCCCTGACCGCTGAACTTGTGCTGGTAGGACTCGCCCGACGACTGGCCGACCATGGTGCGCCAGTTGACGTCGAACACGAATTCCTGGGTGATATTGCCCTTGTAACCCACGAAGGCGTCCGGATCGACGCGCAGCGGGTTGGCGGGCGTCACTTCCAGCATGATCAGGTTGCCGCGCGAGATGACGGCGATGCTGCCCTGTCCCTCGACCGTGGTGCTGAACAAGCCCTGGCCCGACACCGCGCCGCGCAGGCCGGCGAAACTGGTGCCGGTCTTGAGCGAGGTGTCGTAAGCGAGCAGGCTGCTGCTTTCGATGGTCATCTTTTCGCCGGACAAGGCGATGACGGTGATTTCGGCCGCATTCTGGGCGAAAAACACCGTGCCGGTGCCCGAGGCTTGCATCAGCTGCATGCCTTCGTTGGTCACCTTGCGCTTGAGCGCGCCGAAGATGCCTTCGCCGCCGAGAATGGATTTTTCGAACTTGATGGTACCGGTATAGGCGACCATGGAACCGGCAATGGCAAGCACCGTTTCCTTTTGAAGGGTCACTTCCAGCAGGCGATCGGAATTGTTACGGAAACTGGTCACGGCATACTCCTGACAAAGCGGTCGCGGCGCGCGCGCCGGCAACCAGAACGTTCCATTCTGGTTGGGTCAGGCGCACGTGTCAAGACAGCAATTGCTCAGGGGCGTGATGCCCCATGATCAGTCGTAGCGCGAGCGCGAGCGGTGCAGGATGCCGGAATCGCTGCTTTCGCGCGCATCCTTGATGCGGAAATCGGATGCCGGGCTCACGCCCGAGCGCTCGTCGTCGTTCTTGTGGCGCTGGTCGCGCTCGCGCTCGATTTCGCGTTCGATGCGCGACGCTGGCCGGGGATCGGGTTTGGTGGTTTTCATGTCAGACGCTCCGGCACGATGGCAGTGGCGATACGGTCAGGACGCGAAACGGGCAAAGCGCGGTTTTCATGATTTCTTTCGGTTAAAAAGTTACTGCATGAATCCAGTATGCGTACCCGCGCCCGCTGCGTATGTTCGACTCATAACATAAGACACCAAAAGTTTTCACCCGCTGTTCCTAATAGGGCTTGCCGGGCAGGCCCAGCCGGATCTGCCAGAGCGCGCCGGCGCCCGTCATGAACAAGGTCTTGCCGTCGGCGCCACCGAACGCGGCGTTGGTGATGTTGGCATCGACCTTGATCACAGCCAGTTCCTTGCCGGCCGGCGAAAACACGCGCAGCCGCTGCGCCGTATGCTCGGTCACGTACAGATTGCCCTGGCAATCGACACTCATTCCGTCCGGCATGGCCAGGCCGCTGACCAGGTCGCGCCCCTTGCCGGGCACGCCGCGCAGCAGGGAATAGGCGCGCAGCACGCCGTGCTCGCCGCCGCCGCTGACATACAGCGTATCGCCGGCCGGCGACAAAGCAATCCCGTTCGGATTGGCGAGCCCGCCGTCGACCACCGTGACCTTGCCGCCGGGCGCCACCCGGTACACGCGGGTGGCGTCCTGCCCGCCCGGAGCGGCACCGCGCTGGAAGGAGGGATCGGTGAAATAGATCGTGCCGTCGGCGCCGATGGCGATATCGTTGGGCGAGTTGAAGACCTTGCCCCGATAGGCGCAGGCAAGCAGGCTGCGCTTGCCGCTGACCAGGTCGAAGCGCGATACGCCCTTGAACGTGTGGGTGCCGGCGACAATGTTGCCGCGCGCGTCGAGCGCCAGGCCATTGCTGCCGCTGTCAGCGATCGCCGTGCCGAGCTTGCCGTCCGGGCCGAGGCGCAGAATGCGCGAGGGAAAACCGGGGCCGAACGTGACATGGGAAAAATACAGCGCATCGCCGATCCAGACCGGGCCTTCGTACAGGCCCGCTTCGGCGCCGGCCGGCGTCGTGCCGGGTACGCGCGTGGCGAACAGCGCGCCGCCGGGCGCCACGCCGGTGCAGGCGGTGGGCGCCGCCGAGACCTGCGCCAGCGGCGCGCCCAGCAGCGCCGCGAGCAGCAGGCGCAAGGCCGGCGCGGCCGCGCCGCGTGGGGAAAAACAGCGTGGCGTGGTCGGCATCATCGCTCGCATCCCTGACAGTGTTCGCGCAACCGATCAATGCGGAAATTGTAGCAGCCTTCCGCGCGCGCGGGCCGGCGTGGCGCGACTCGCCTATACTCCACGCATCGCCCTGTCGCACCGTGCGCAGCGGCACTTGAACAGTGAGGAAATATGGAACGTCCACACCCGGCCGGCGCCGGCGCGAGCTTGTCGCAGCAGCACCTGGCCGAATTGAAGCAGGCCAGGCACCTGCTCGAGCATCCCGGCTATGTGGCCCGCATCACCGACGTGATCGGCATGCCGCTGGAAGCGGCTGTCAAGGCCCTGCCCGCTTCCTGGAGCGGCAAGATCGCCTCCGTCACCAACACGTCGCTGACCAAATGCCTGAAGGTGGCCAACGCCACCCTGCGCCCGACCGGAACCTCGTCCTTCCCCAAGCTGCACAGCGCGGCGGTGGCCTTGAGCGGCGCGGCCGGTGGCGCGTTCGGCATTGCCGGGCTGGCCGTCGAGTTGCCGGTGTCCACCGTCGTCATGCTGCGCTCGATTGCCGATATCGGCCGCGCGCACGGCGAAGACCTGGCCTCGGGCGAGGCGCAACTGGCTTGCCTGATGGTGTTTTCGCTGGGCGGCAAGACGGCCGACGACGACGCCTCGGATGCCGGTTATTACGCGGCGCGCGTCGCGCTGGCGCAGGCCATGGCGGACGCCACCGCCTACCTGGCCAAGCATGGCGTGGCGAGCGAAGCGGCGCCGGCGCTGGTGCGCCTGATTGCGCAGATCGCCACCCGCTTCAACGTACACGTGTCGCAGAAAGCGGCCGCGATGATGGTGCCGATCATCGGCGCGGCCGGCGGCGCACTGGTCAACACCTTGTTCATCAACCATTTCCAGGACATGGCGCGCGGGCACTTTACGGTGCGCCGGCTGGAACGGCTGTACGGCCCGGAAGCGGTCAGTGCCGCCTACCGGCAACTACAGGACTGATCCGCAGGCAAGGTGCGCGTACTGTTGACTGGCGCACAGACCGGCGCCGACCGCGACAGGCACAGTACGTCCACGACAGCCATTCATCCACCTGCCGCAGGACACACAATGCCTTACAACCGCACCGCCATGCCGCATCGCATTTCCACCCACACCGAACCGGGCACGCCCGGCTGGGGCAGCATTGCCCTGCTCGCCGCCGCCGCAGGCCTGGCCGCGTCGATGGTCTACGTACACGCCAAAAAACGCGAAGCCGAGCAAGCCAATCCCGCGCAAGGCCAGGTGATCGAGGTCGACGGTGTTCGTTTGCACTACCTGGAACGCGGCGAAGGCTTGCCGCTGGTGCTGCTGCACGGGAATGGCTTGCATTCGGATGACTTTGCGCTCAGCGGCCTGCTCGACGCGGCGGCCGCATCGCATCGCGTAATCGTATTCGACCGGCCCGGATTCGGCCACAGCGAGCGCCCGGGCGATACCAGCTGGACGCCGGAAGCCCAGGCGCGCCTGATCTACAAGGCCTTGCGCGCGCTGGGCGCGGAGCGCCCGGTCATCGTCGGGCATTCCTGGGGCGCCCTGGTGACGCTGGCGCTGGCGCTGAACTACCCGCGCTACGTGCGCGCCATGACGCTGGTGTCGGGCTATTACTATCCGACCATGCGCCTGGACGCGCCGCTGGCCGCCGTCCCTGCCCTGCCGCTGCTGGGGCACGTGTTGAGAAATACGCTGGCGCCGCTGCTTGGACGGCTGATGTGGCCGGCCCTGGCGCGGCGCATGTTCGGGCCGGCGCCGGTGCCGGAGCGCTTCGCTCACTTCCCCGCATGGATGTCGCTGCGGCCGGCGCAACTGGGCGCCAGCGCCGCCGAAAGCGGCATGCTGATGTCGGCCGCGGCGCGCCTGTCGCAGCGTTATGGCGAGCTGCGCTTGCCCATTGCGGTGCTGGCCGGCTGCGACGACCAGCTTGTCAGTGCCGAGGCGCACGCTGTGCGTTTTCACAAGGATGTTCCGCACAGCGACCTGCAGCTTGAAGAAGGCTGCGGGCACATGCTGCATTACGCCCATCCGGACGCAATCATGGCTGCGGTAGCCAGGCTCGAAGTCGGGGCCCGCGCGGGCTACGCGCATATTGCCTCGTGGGCGCAGCAAGATACGGGGGCGACGCTGCATTAGGCAGCGGCGCGTCAAACAGGTTTTTTCACTGCCACAAGGAGATTTACCATGACACAATCGAAATCGAGCGGTACGCAGAACAAGCAGTCGGGCAGCCCGGAAACCGAAGCGGACGTCAATTCGGCGGCGGGCAAGAAGGATGAGAAGAGCAGCCACGATGAAAAAAGCCGTGTGAAAGCGGGCAAGGATGACGGTGCGGGTGGTGGCGCCAAGCAGAAGCAAAACCACTGATATCGGACGATGCGGCCGCGTCGTCCCCGCCTTCGCGGGGACGACGGGGCGGTGGCTCCCTGAGGCGGCGGTGCCCCCTTGACACCGCGCCGCAACCGTCGTCGTGTCACCCCCGCTTTTGCGGCGTGTTACTTTTCGCCAGCGTCTTGCGCAGCAAGGCCGCCAGTTCCACCGGCACGAACTTGGCAATATACGCGTCCGCCCCCACCCCATTCACATGATTTTCATTGGCCGCGCCCGACAGCGAGGAATGGATAATCACAGGAATCGTCGAGAAGCGGCTGTCCTGCTTGATGTTGCGGGTAAGCGTAAACCCATCCATCTCCGGCATTTCCAGGTCGCTCAACACCAGCGCCACCTTGTCGCGCGCCGTTTTACCCTCTTTCTTGGCCGCGATGTCGATCGCTTCGAGCTTGTCCCAGGCCTGCTTGCCGGAATTGGTCATCACGTACTTCGCGCCCATCGCCTGCAGCGCGTTTTCGATCAGCGCGCGCGCGATCACGGAGTCGTCCGCTGCCAGAATCACCTGCCCCTCGGGCAGGTTGAGCGGCGCGCCCATGCTGTCGACATCCACGTCCGGCTCGTCATTGCTGTGCAACTGGCGCAAAATCGATTCCACATCGAGCACCTGGGCCAGGCGCGTGTTCGGCACGTCCCCATCGACCTTGGCAATGCTGGTCACCAGCGCGCCGCTGGCGGTTTTGTCGCCCGGCAGCACCGAGGTCCACTCCAGCCGCACGATTTCTTCCACCGCCTCCACAGCGAATGCTTGCGTGGTGCGGGCGAATTCGGTAATCAACAGCAGCTTGAGCCCCGACGCCGGAATGCATCCCACCACCGCCGGGAGATTGATGACAGGAATAATCTGCTCGCGCAAATTGACAACACCCAACATATGCGGATGAGAATCCGCAATCGGCGTGACGTGCGGCATCGCGACGATTTCACGGATCTTGAACACGTTGATCGCATACAGCTCGGAGTGCTTGCCTTCGGCGTCGCCACCCAAGCGGAACAGGAGCAATTCCAGCTTGTTGAGACTGGTGAGATTGCTTCTTTCGTCGATATCCTGTTGAACGTTATTCATTTTTTCCTTTTCCCTGCGCCCGGCTGGACGGCGGCCGGCGGCAACTGTGTGAGCGCGTTGTGCTGCGATGACGCGAACCTGGCGTTCTGATGCATCGGCGGGCTTGGGCCGACAGACGGAGCTGGTCGATCCCGGGGGATGGGGGATCAGGGTGAGAGGTGAAGCATGCAACGCGGGCAAACCGGCGCTCCAGTCCAATCGATTATACGTGTAAATATTCCTACAGCATCATCAGGTTTCACCCCAAGCGACCAGGTTTGTTGCGCCGTTCGTACGTTTAATGCTGTAAGGCATTAATTTTCTTTCGATGCTACAATTGTTTCATGCGCCTTGACCCGCTCTTCCCCGGCTTGTGCGGCATGCCTCACGCTTTTCCCGATACCCATTTCCTGCATCATTGCTTTGTTAACAGTGACAACGAGCGCGCCGAATGACATAGCGTTCACGATGTGGCCCAGCGCTCCGGGCAAAAAGGCATGACTATGAATACCCGCAATGAAACCGACCGCCTGTTGGCGCTGCGCAAGCTCAACCTGCTCGACAGCGCCCCCACGGAAGCGTTCGACCGCATCACCCGCATGGCGGCGCGCGTGTTCGGCTTGCCGATCGCAGCCGTGTCGCTGACCGACAGCGACCGCCAGTGGTTCAAGTCGCGGGTCGGCATGGCCCATACCGCGATTCCGCGCATCAAGGCGCCCTGCGCCAGCGTGGCCGACAGCGGCGCCCTGCTCGTGATTGACGACCTGTACGAAGATGCGTTTTTCCGCGACAGCCACCTGGCCCACAGTGGCGTGCGTTTCTACGCCGGCGCTCCCTTGACCACCAGCGACGGCTTCAACCTCGGTGCGATATGCGTGCTGGGCCTGGAGCCGCGCACCATCAGCGCCACCGAACGCGACGCGCTGACCGACCTGGCGGCCATGGTCATGGCCCAGATCGAGCTGCAGCACACCCTGGGCCGGGTCGATCCGCTCAGCGGCATGCCGAATCGCAAACAATTTATCGAAGACTACGCCGACCTGCAAATGGACCGCCCGCATGGCGAGCAGCGCGTGGCGGTGCTGGTCAACATGGCCAACCAGGAGCAGCTCAACAACGCCGCACGGGTCATGGGCGCCTCGTATTTTGATGACCTGGTGAACGAGGCGATCATTTCTTACCGCGCCGTCATGGGCAACGAGCACACGGTGTATCAACTGGCGGCGACCCAGTTCATCACCATCGCCCCGCCCGGCGCCGGCGATGGCGCCGGCGCCGGCGCTTACCGGGCGCGCCTGGCGCACTGGCTGGGCAGCCGCGGCCAATGGAGCACGTCCCGCTTCGTGACCACGCCGGCGATCGGCATCGCGCCCTTCCAGCTGGGCCGCACCGATTGCCTGGACGTGCTGCGCATTGCCCAGAACGCCATGCAGGACGCGCACCAGACCGGCCAGCTGATCGGCACCTATTCCTCCGCCCAGGATGAGGCCTATCGCCGCCGCTTCACCCTGCTCAACGCCTTCGACGCGGCGCTGGGCGACACCAGCCAGCTGCGCCTGGTCTACCAGCCGCGCATCGACCTCATCAGCGGCGCCTGCATCGGCGCCGAAGCCCTGTTGCGCTGGCGTCATCCCGAGCTGGGCGACGTGCCGCCCGGCGAATTCATCCCCGTGGTGGAACAGACCTCGATGGTGCGCGCCGCCACCAGCTGGGTGCTGCGCGAGGCCGTGCGCCAGCTGGCCGCCTGGCACGGCGCCGGCTTGCGCTTGCAGATGTCGGTCAACGTCTCGGCCGCCAACCTGCTCGAAGCCGATTTTGTCAGCACCGTGACGGCGCTGCTGAACCAGCACCGCATGGCGCCCGGCTGGCTGGAACTGGAAGTGACGGAAAGCGCGATCATGGAAAACCAGGGCACCGCGCTGGCCACCCTGGCCGCGCTCGACCAGGCCGGCGTGCGCCTGGCGATCGACGACTTCGGCACCGGCTACAGCAGCCTGTCGTACCTGCAGAGCATGCCGGCGCACGTGGTCAAGATCGACCAGAGTTTTGTACGCAACATGGCGGGCGGCGAGCGCAACCGCACGCTGGTGAACACCATGATTTCCCTCTCGCACGAGCTGGGCTTTCGCGTGGTGGCGGAAGGCATCGAAACCGATGACGTGCGGCAGTTGCTGCACGACCAGGGCTGCGACGAGGGCCAGGGTTACCTGTTCGCCCGGCCGCTCGCGCCCGAGGAGCTGTTCGCCTGGTGCGCCCGCGCACAGGCCAGTGCAGCGGCCAGCGAAGCGACCGCGCGCGCGCCGTGGAAGCCTATTTGCGCGGCGCCGGAGCCGGGGATGCATACTGCAACCTGACGACCCGCCCGCTGTGGTCCTCGACCAGGTAAATCGCGCCGTCCGGCCCCTGCTTGACATCGACCGGCGCGCCGGGCAACTGCTTCGGCTTGGGGCCCCAGTCGCTGATCAGTTCGATCATCTTGCCCAGCGGCGCGCCCTGCGCATCCGGCAGCAAGGCCACCAGCCGGCGCCCATTCGCGCGGTAACCGTGGTAGCCGATGATCAGGCTGTTCTTGTATTGCGCGGGGAACATGTCGGCCGTGTAAAAGGTCATGCCCAGCGGCGCCGCATGGGCCGGCAGCAGGCGCAGCGGCGCGCGGTAAGCGCCGCACTTGGCGTCTGGATACTCCGGGCTGGCCACATTGTTATCGTAGCAGTAAGGCCAGCCGTAGTTGCCCTTCGCCTCGATCAGGTTCAACTCATCGTGCGGCAAGTCGTTATCGTTCTTCAAGCCCTTCATGGCCGCCTGGAGCGCGTCGCGCGAGTTTTCGCCCTGCCACAAGGCTTGCGTGCCCGGGTGGACTGCCAGCGCCATCGAATTGCGCAGCCCGGTCGCATGGACTTCCCAGCTTTTGACGGTGCCGGCCGGCCATTGCATCCGATACTTGCGCAGCGCGCCCAGCGCGTTCGCCCCGCTCGCCTCAAGGCAGGGCTTGCCCGCATCCGGCGCCTTGCCATCCTTGCCTTCGCAATGGTCGCTGCCCGAACCGACATTCACATACAAGTCGCCCTTGGCGTCGAAGCGCATCGCGGTCAAAGGATGGCGCCCGAGGCCGGGCAGCGCCGGCGTGCCGGAATTGCCGCCGATAACATCCTTGACCGTGCCTTCGGGATCGCGCGGATCGAAGCGGAAGATGCGCTTGATCGCGCCCACATACACCAGGCCGTCGGGACCGAGCACGATGCCGTTGGGGCGGTCGAGTTTCTTCATCAGCAGGGTTTTCTGGAAACCCGCCGCACCCGGCTTGAGCAGCCAGACGCTGCCCTGGTTCGGCTGCCAGCCGCCCAGGTCGACCACCAGCACGCTGCCGTCGGCCATCGGCTGCACGCCGCGCGCGAACTTGAATCCCTGGCCGATGATGCCCGCGCAAAAACCGGGCGGCGTGCTGACCACCAGGCGTGGCGCGCCGCCGCAGGTGTCGGCGGCGGCGGCGCTGCCACCCATCAGGAGCATGGCGGCGGCCAGCGCCGGGCGAACAAGTGTGCGGGAGTGAAAAGGCGTCATGCGGGATCCAGTCAGAAAGGTGCTGGAATTATAGAGGATTGCATGCACGCGGCATTTCCAGGCGCATTACTTGAGCGTGCCCTCTATTAATGCTTTGGCAATTTTGATGTGCATCAATTTTTTTGGGGCGCGCGCATGCGATTCTGCATGCCTCCGGACGCATGCTGCGTCGCAACAAATTGCTGATGCCAATGTCGTCCGGAACACCTTGTCCGGATCGTACCGGACACCGATGCACCTTTTTTGGACGACTCCCCTATGAACAACAATGTAAAAGCCCACCTGCTTGGCGGCGGTATCGGCTCGCTTTCCGCGGCCGCGTTTATGATACGCGACGGTAATGTTCCCGGCGCAAACATCCGCATCTACGAAGCGGCCCCCCAGCTCGGCGGCAGCCTGGACGGCGCCGGTTCCCCCGAGCACGGCTACTCGCTGCGCGGCGGCCGCATGTTCACCTTCGATAACTACGAGTGTACCTGGGACCTGTTCAAGTCGATCCCCTCCCTCGCCGACGAAAACAAGAGCGTGTTCGACGAAACCGTCGACTTCAACGAACTGCACAAGTCGCACTCGCAAGCGCGCCTGGTCGACATGCGCCGCGCCATTGTGCCGGTCACCTCGATGGGCTTTTCGATGCACGACCGCGCCCAGTTGCTCAAGCTGAGCCTGGCCAGTGAAGACACGCTCGGCGCCGACACCATCAGCGACTGGCTCGACCCGGCATTTTTCGAAACCGAGTTCTGGTTCATGTGGGCCACCACCTTCGCCTTCCAGCCGTGGCACAGCGCGGTGGAATTCAAACGCTACCTGCACCGCTTCATGCTGGAGTTTTCGCGCATCGAAACCCTGGGCGGGGTGCGCCGCACGATCTATAACCAGTACGATTCGCTGGTGCGGCCCTTGCAGGCATGGCTGCAAGAGCAAGGCGTGCAATTCATCCTCGACTGCAAGGTGACCGATATCGGTCACGCCACGGTCGATGGCAAATTCGTCGTCACCGGCTTCGAGTGCCTGCATGCGGGCAACAGCGAGCACGTGGACGTGCCCGCCGGCGACCTGGTGTTCTTCCAGAACGGTTCGATGACCGACGCGTCCAGCCTGGGCAGCATGACCAGCGCCCCCGAAAAACTCGACAAGACCGACAGCCAAGGCTGGACCTTGTGGGAAAAGCTGGCCGCCGCGCAACCCGGCTTCGGCAATCCGGCCGCGTTCAACAGCAGTATCGCGGAATCGTACTGGGAGTCGTTCACGGTGACCTTGCAGGACCCGCGCTTCTTCGACAAGATGCAGGCGTTCAGCGGCAACGAAGCCGGCACCGGCGGCCTGGTCACGTTCAAGGATTCGAACTGGTTCATGTCGATCGTGCTGGCGCACCAGCCGCACTTTGCCAACCAGCCGGCCGGCGTGCAAGTGTTCTGGGGTTATGGGCTGTCGCCTGACCGGATCGGCAATTTTGTCGCCAAGCCGATGTCGGACTGCACCGGCGAAGAAATCCTGCGCGAGCTGTGCGGCCATTTGCGCTTCGATCTGGACGCGGTGGAAACAGCCAATTGCATCCCTTGCCGCATGCCCTACATCACCAGCATGTTCATGCCGCGCGTACACAGCGACCGTCCGCTGCCGGTGCCGAAGGAATCGAAGAACCTGGCCTTCATCAGCCAGTTCGTCGAGGTTGCCGATGACGTGGTGTTCACGGTGGAGTATTCGGTGCGCGCCGCCCAGATGGCGGTGTACGAACTGCTCGACATCAAACGCGAAGTGCCGCCGATTAAGCAGCACGATCACTCATTGAGCACACAGTTCGAGGCGCTGTTCAAGGCATTGAAATAAGCCCGGCCCGATTGTTCGCGCCTGTGTGCGAACAATCGGGCTTGCGCGCGCTCGGGAGCTAATTGACGCCGATCCAGTTGTCAGGGTGGTGGTACTTATACGTCCACAAAACAAGTTGCGAGAACTTCTCTTCGAACAAAGGTTCGAGATTGTCGACAAAGCGCGCGATTGCCGCCGCATCGGCCGGCGCCTTCGGTAGTGGGGCGCTTATCCTGATGATTCTGTCAGAATTACTAACGCGGCCTTCCGCACTGTAGTTTCCACGTTCGATCGTAACAGCCGTCATCGTAACGGAGCCGATCAGCGCATCCTCCGCGAACTGCACCTCGATCTGAAGATGGGTGGCGGATCCGTCAACCCCCGCCAGCAAAAACTGCGTCACGTCCGATCTGAACTTTTCCAGGGCGTCAAGCCACGTTTGCCATTTACCTTCCCTGTGATACTTGTTATAAAACGATAAGGAGTAGGTTTCCTTGATGAGTTCGGATAAGTACTTGGATTCCCTTTCATACGATGGCAACATCCCGGCGCGACCGAGTTCGCCGATCTCATGGTTCAGCTCGTCCGCCGCATAAGCAGCTTCGATCGGGTCCAGGCTTTCCTTGAGCGTTTGCGCCAGCAAGAGCAGATGCTTGATATCCGCGATGAGCTTCGGCGTTTTTTTCTTCAGAACGTTCACATTGCCGATCATGCCTTCGTGGCGATCCTTGTCGACCATCGCGTGGCGTTGGCAATTCTCCAGGTTCAATTCGAATGGCTTCGCGTAGGCGTCCACGTCCCGAACGTAGGGACTGAAGAAGGTTTTGTTCTTTTCCGCATCCGCCTTCATCAGGGCGCGCTCAATGCTGTTCAAGATTTGCGAGCGCGATAGCCTGTATTTTTCAACGAGGATTTCCGCGCCGGGAAGCCTGTACTTCAGCGCATTCTTTTTGTTCTCCGCCGGGACCCGCTGGAAATTGCTCATGATCTCCCTCGCGGTGAGGAAGTACATATACTGGCCGTCTTCGACTCCGGTATGAGCAACCAGGAAAAACGCGTCGCGCGCTTGAGTATTTTCATCGAACACGTAGTCTGGATTGATGTAAACCGTGGTCGACGTATCCTGCAGAAATTTGGCTTGTACCAGCCCCAGGAGCGCCTCCCCCGATTCCAGTCGATACATGGTTTGGCGGCGCTGCACGATAAAATCGGCGCCGTCGATGTCGACCGAACGTTCCAGGACCCAGAACCGGTCCAGCAAGAGGGCCTTGGTGCGGGCCTCGCCTGCCGAACCGTTTTCCATAATCGTCAGCCAGGTTGGTTTTTCCTGTATTTTGCTCATTTTTTCGCAATCAAAGGTGGGGGTGGAAGCGGCCTGCTTGCAGCATCAGCGTATTTGAATGTGACGTCGGCGTCAATGTTCCAGCACGTCCCGCCAATAAGCTGGCGTCCCTGCATTTCCCAGGGTTTTGCCCATCTCGACGCAGCCCAGCGCCACACCGCTCGGATGCGCATACAGCGCCTCGCGCAGTGCGACAAATCCCGCCGCCCGGTAAAACGCCAGCGCGTTCAGCGACGCCGATAAAGTCAGTCGCGTAAAGCCGCGCCCGAGCGCCATCCGCTCCAGGGCGGCCAGCATCGTCGTCCCGATTCCCCGTCCACCCGCCGCCGGATCGACAAACACCGCATCGACCTCGCCCGTGCCCACATCCAGGATGGCGTAGCCCAGCATCGCGCCCTGCTCTTCCGCAATCACGGCGCCGCCCTTGCCCACCAGCCCCGGATACGATAGCGGCGCCGGCGCCGCCGACCACGGCCCGATCACCTCGGGCGCATAATGATCGCGACAACCATGACGAATCGCGCGCGTGCGCAGCGCCCACATGGCGTCGATGTCGGACAGCGCAGCGGCCCGCAATGTCGGCATGGCGCGCTCCTCAATCGACGATAAACAGTTTGGCGCCGCCGCGCGTGCTGGAACGATGCGCTTCGGCGCTATCGGCCACCTGGTAACTGACACCCGGCGTGAGGATGAACTTGCGGCCATCGGCAAGTTCGCTTTCGAGCTCGCCCTCAAGGCATAACAGGATATGGCCCTTGCCGCACCAGTGATCGGCCAGGTAAGCGGCGCTGTACTCGACCATGCGCACGCGGATGGGGCCGAACTGGCGCGTCTGCCACCAGGCCGTGCCGGTTTCGCCGCGATGCTCGGTGCGTTCCACGCCGGCCCACTCGGTAATGCCGAAGGGAATATCTGAGATGTGCATGCGCATGCCTTATCGAATGCCGTGAAAGAAGAACGGACGCGGTTTTTCGCGTCTGTCACGGCATAAAATAGCATGGAGATGGGAATGGCGCTCGGGCGGGCCGGCGAGCGGCGGACCCGCAACATGCGGATGGCGGCGCGGGCGGTGATGTGCTGTCCGCGCCGCCAGGAAAACCGTTACGCGTTGTTCCAGGCGCTTGCCTGCATCTGCTCGAAACCGATCTTGCCGGCGCGGTAGCAGGTGCCGGCGCACGCTTCCAGGCCGGCACGGTCGAGGATGGCGACAGTGCCGCGACGATATTGAATCAGGCCGTCGGCTTGCAGCTTGCGCGCGGTCATGGTGATGGTTTCGCGACGCACGCCCAGCATGCTCGCCATGGTGTCTTGCGTGACCTTGATTTCGTCCGACAGCGAACGGTCGAGGCGGTCCAGCAACCAGCGGCACAGTTTTTGTTCGATGCTGCAGTGACGCCCGCCCACCACGTTCTGCGCCAGTTGAGCGAACATGGCGAAGGTGTAGCGCATCAGCAGCTGGGCCATGGCGCCGCCGGCGGCGACCAGTTCGCGCAGCACGCTGCTTTTCAGGCGGTAAGCGTAACCGGCGGTCTGCACCACGGCGCTGCAGGTAGCGCGTTCGGCATCGTACATCGCCAGGCCCAGCACGCCTTCACGGCCGACCACGCCGATTTCGGTGGTGGCGCCGTCTTCCATGACGTACAGCAGCGAGACGATGGCGTTGGTCGGGAAGTAAGCGTAGTCGAACTTGCTGCCGAAGTCATACAGATGCTTGCCCGCCACCATCGGTACCAGTTCCAGGTGCGGGAACAGGGCTTCCAGGTCGGTGCGGGACAAGGCACGCAGCAATTCGTTCTGCTGGGCCCCGGCGACGCTGATCATCGGCTTGACGGCGGCCGGCTTGGCAGCGGCGGCGCCCAGGGCGATGGTGCGGATAGCGTTGGTGGCGTTGCTGTTCGAATCGATATTTTGCGTGCGGTACATGGTAGGCCTCGGTGTTTGTCAGGTTCAACTCATCAATGGCTCTACTGTAAGGCTTGGTATCAAACGCAACCATCGGACCAGTGGATGGCTTCCTGTAGGCATCAACAATGACGGTTTGTCATCTAAGTCCTACGCTGCGTAAGACAGACACGCGGTGCCGGACGGGCGTCCGGCAATGAATGGAGGTCGAGCAGCCTAGACGAGGAATGCTCTCCCCCACGACAACGCCTACAGGGGACCGGCGCAGGAAAATGTCACCTGCACCTTCCTGTTCACGACCAGAGCCGGATCCGACGCCAGCACAAATGTTCTCGCGCCGCCAATGTCAAGCCCAATCAATCCGCTCTGCAATATTTGCCTCACTCCACCCACCTCGACACTGCTGGTATAGCTTGCCAGGGCCGAGAGACATCTGCAATCGCCGATGGATTTGCTCAACTTAATATCTGTGTTTGCCAACACCAGATTCACTTGCGTCGAGATTTTTACTGCCGTGATCGCGGCGCAGGCGCGCAAATCATTCTGAAACGTCACTTCCCCAGCATGCGCGCTGCTAATAGCGGCGACACCGCTTAACGCTGCCAGTATGATGCGTAAGTTATTCAAGGGTTCCCCCATTCGTCACCCGATTGCCCACGTACTTCACTTTCAGAATGAAATAGTTACGGGAACGGCTGTTTTTCGCCCGCGATTGCAACGCCGCGAAGAAACTTGTCTCAACTTCGATGCAACCGTGGCTGTAGCCCTTGGTTGAATCGTGTAGATAGAAACCAGATCTTTCGGTCGCGCAAGCGTTGCGCGTCGCGGGGTCAGCCGCTACCATCATTGCCCGGTTTCTTCCCCAGTTCGCCCAATACTTTTCGCAACTTCCGGCCTGCGCTCCGCGTGGAATTGTCTGGACGCCCCATCCCGGTATCAAGCCGCATTTTCCCGTACCGTCATCTTGTGCTACGCCACGATCGGTGAAAAGCACCTTGTAGACTCCCTCAGGAACAGGCCCTTTATCCTTGACACATTGATCCTTTGGCACCTGATTATCAGGAAGCCCACTCGTCGCTTTAAATCTACCGGAACCATTCCACGTCAAGACCTGCCCATCAAACTCCATATCGACAACCATAAACACTCTCCTTATTCAAGCCATGCGGTATGTACATTTTAACACCTCATGTGGTAAAATTTAAATGTTTATATTTTGACATTCAGCAGCGCGATGTCAACCGTCTGGCGGTATGTCCTCATGCGCGCGCCGAGCGCCATCAGGTCCAGCTTGCTCTTGCGCAGGCGCGGGAACATCTTCTCTTCCTCCTCGCGCGCGTGGCGTGTTACCTGGTCCCACAGCACCTTGACCGTGGCGTCGAACAATTCGTTCTCCGGCTCCATGACGCGGATGCGCTCGATCAGCTCGCACGCACTGGCATGTTCGACGATGGACTGGGCGATCAGCTCGCCTTCCTTGAGGACGGTGCGCACGGCCGGATAGAAAATATCCTTCTCCAGCGCGGCATGCACCGTCAACGCGTCGCAGATATCGGTCGCGATGCGCTTCTTGCTCTCTGTGGAGCGCGCACTGAGGCCGCGAAATTGTTCAAACAGCGCGGTCACTTCCTCGTGCTCGATGATCAGGATGTCGATGGCGTTGTCGTGCATGGATTCCATGGCGGGCTCCGGAGTAGGCTCAATTTTCCAAAATGATACCAAAAGTAAGGCCAAGGACCGAGCGGAATCGCCGCATTTTGTGGTGTTACTTGCAACAAGCGTGGAGTTTGTCCGGCCCGCCGCGCCTCAGGCGCCATCAAGCAGGGCCAGTACCTGCCGCATGCGCTGCGCCAGCGGGCCGTGCACGACCGTATAGGGTACGCCACGGCAGGCCAGCTGCTCCACGTACCAAGCGTGCTGGCGCTGGCGGAAACCATCGTTGCGGCGCGTGCCATCCTGGACGAAATCAAAGTCGGGCGCGCACAGCAAGGTCACATCATAGGGCTGCGCCGCCAGCGCCACCAGGGCCGGATCGGCCTTTCCGAACATATCCATACTGTAAAACATGGTCGTCAATGGACTGGTGTCGCACACCATGGCGCGCGTGGCGTGCGGCAGCAGCGCCGCTTCGCGCGCCAGCTGGGCGCGGCCGATGGCGAGCATGTCGTCGAACACCAGCGCGCCATCCTTCCCGATCCACAGTTCGCGGCCGAATTCCGGCGCCCAGACGCTGCCCAAGGCCTGCGCCAGCGCGGCGGCAAGCGTGGTCTTGCCGCTCGACTCGCCGCCGAGCACGCATACCTTGCGCACGAAGCTGGCGTACACCAGCGGATGCAAAAACGCGCGCATGGCGTGCGGATCGGCGCGGATCGCCGTCCCTGACACCGGCACCAGCGCGCGCGCACGGTCCACCGAGACATGTGCTACCTGTGCGCCAGGCCCGCGCCGCGCGTCGAAAAAGGCGCTCAGCGCCAGCGCGAAGCCGTCGCCGTAGTCTTCGCTGGTAAATACCGCGTCCACCGTCACGCCCAGCACGTCCAGGCACAGCGAGGCGCAGAAGTCGCGCAGCACCGCGTCGGGCGCGTCGTTGCCGGGAACACTGCCGGCGTCCAGCACCAGCAGGCGCACCTGCGGGTACAGCGCGCGCAGCCACGCCTCGCGCACTGCCGGGCCGCAGCCGGCGAATTCCGGCCTGGTGTAGCTGATCACGACCACCTCGTCGCAGGCGGCCAGCGCGCTGTCGATCACCAGCATGTGGCCACGGTGCAGCGGGCAGAATTTGCCGACCACGAGGCCGCGTCGCCACTGTCTGACAAGCCCGTTCATGGCGCCGTGCGCGCCAGGCGGCGCCACCACAGCCACGACACGATCGCGTTGACCCAGTAGCAGGCGTACAGGAACGCGGTCAGGTACAGGCCGCGACTGGCGTACAAGGGTACGGCGACCGTGTTCACCAGAATCCAGAACGCCCAGTTCTCCACCTTGCGCCGCATCAGCAGCAACTGCGCCACGACGCTGAACACCAGCACCGCCGAATCGATGAACGGCGCATAGGCATTGGTAAAGTAGTGCAGCAGCGCCCCGTAGGCGGCGGTCGCGCCCACGCCGGCCGGAACGAGCCAGGCCAGCGACTTGACGCTGGCGTGGGTGATCGGCAGTTCGCTGCCCCGTTCCCCGCGCCGCCATTGCAGCCATCCGACGATGCTCGAGACGATGAAGAAGCCTTGCAGCGCCACGTCGGCATACAAATTGGACTGGTAGAACAAGACGCCGAACAAGGCGCAGCCGATGATGCCGGTCCACCAGGTGTGTACGCTGTTGCGCCCGGCCAGCAGGATGGCGGCGCTGGCCCCCACGTTGGCCGCGATTTCAAGCGCGCCGATCACGCCATGCTCTCGCAATTGACAGGATGAAAACGGTCGAACAGGCGGCAGGCCATGTCGTCGATCTCGGCGCGCATGCTGATCTGGTCGAGCCAGCGCGCCGGGATGCCCTGCACGCCGTAGAAGGCGCCGGCAAGCTGGCCGGTGATGGCGGCCGTGGTGTCGGCGTCGTCGCCCAGGTTGGTCGCGCGCAGGACTGCGGCTTCGTAACTGTCGGTATGGAAGAAGCACCACAGCGCCGCTTCCAGCGAATCGACGGCATAGCCGGTGCCCTGGATGTCGCTGTCGGCCTTGTCGAGAAAGGCGCCCGTCGCCATGGCCGCCAGTTTCGGCTCGCTCGGCGCAAAGCCGGCGTTGGCCAGCAGCGCTTCCTTGGGCTGGCCGTCGAGCGCCGCGCTCAGGATGCCGGCGAACAGCTGGCAGGCCTGCACCGCTTCCGGCGCGCCGTGCGTGGTGCGCGAACTGTCGGCGGCATGCTGCAATACGCGCGCGCGGTCGGGATACGCGAACAGCACCGCGGGAACGAGCCGCATCAGCGAGCCGTTGCCGGCGCTGCGCGGATTGGTCGAGCCGCTGTACGGATTGCCGCTGACGGAAAAACGCGACAAGGCATCCTGCACTGTCATGCCGATGTCGAAACAGGCCCCGGTCGAGCTCAGGTAACCCCACTGGCACCAGTTGCGGTAGCGGTTGATCTGGTCGAGCGGGTCGAATTCGCCCTTGGTCAGGAAGCTCTCGGCCAGGCACAGCGCCATCGACGTATCGTCGGTCCACTGGCCCGCCTTGAGCCTGAACGGGCCGCCACCCGTCATGTCGGTCACCGGGGCGAACGAGCCGCGCGGCGAAAACTCCACGGTGGTGCCGACGGCGTCGCCGCAGGCCAGTCCCAGCAAGCTGCCGCGATAGCGGTCGCGCGTACCGCTCATGCCAGTTTCTCGCTCAGCGACAGGAAGGAGTCGAGAATGTGGAAGTGGTCCTCGAAAAACTGGTCTTCCATGCCGGCCAGTTCCACGATGGGAATCCAGGCCGCGTGCGAGGCGTCGTCCGACGCTTCCACCGGCGGCAGGTTCTCGGTTTGCAGGTCGAAAAAGTGGGCGTGGGTGATGGTGCGGCCACGCTGGCTGCGGTCGGGATGGTCGAACACCTTGACGTCGACCAGCATGCCTTCCAATGTGGCGCCGAGCAGCGCCAGCTTGGTTTCCTCGGCCAGTTCGCGAATGGCGGCGTGCAGCAGCCGTTCGCGCTGTTCCACAAAGCCGCCCGGAACGGCCCACTGCCCTTTTCCGGGAAAGCCGCCACGGCGGATCAGGAGCACATTGCCGCCACTGACCACCACCGCGTCGGCGGTGGTGAAGATGGGCGGGTACGGCGCGCTTTTCCAGGCCGTTTTGTAGGCCACGATGCGGCGGTGTTCTTCCACCAGCGCAGGGTAGTGCGGCAGCAGCGCCCAGGCTTTCAGGTACTGGCGCACCGCGTGCGGCACCATGTCGTCGAGCACACTGAGCGAGATGTCGAGGTCTTCGGCTTCGAGGAACACGCGTCGTACGCAGGTGGCGTCGATGGCGCGTTCCGATTCGACGACGATGTTTTCCCATTTCGGGAAGTGATTCAGGTAGTAGCTCGACGCATCCTTGAAGTGGCCCACCAGCGCCACGTGCGCCGCATCCGGCGCACTTTGGGCGACCGCCTTGCGCACCGCCGCCGACCACAGGGAATCGTCGTAGTAGTCGCGCACGGCCACGAAACTGACGCGCGCCCGGTCTTGCTCGGTCAGGGTGGCGCCGATCATCGCGGCGCGTTCCTCCCACGTGAACGGATTTTTCGCATTGCGCGCCTGGAACGAGGAGCCCAGCACCAGCACCACGTGCGGCGCACTCACCAGCGCGCGCTGGAGCAGGACGACGTGCCCGCGGTGGAAAGGCTGGAAGCGGCCGATCAGGACGGCGACATCGGTGGAGGTTTGCTTGGTTTGTGTGTTCATGGGGTTCAATAGTAGGCGGCAATCGGCAATTGACGGCCGCTGCCAAAGGCGCGCGCACGCACCCGGATAATCGGAGGCGCCTGGCGCCGTTTGTATTCGTTACGCGCGACCATGCCGTGGATGCGCCTGACCAGCGCCGCGCCGCTGGCGCCGGCCACCAGGCCGGCGACAAACTGCTCGGCCAGCGCCGCTTCGGCCAGCGGCAGGCGGCGTCCTTCGATGTGCCACTTGAGGATCTCGTCGAGCACCTCGTACTCGGGCAGGCTGTCGGTATCCTGCTGGCCGGGCGCCAGTTCGGCCGACGGCGGCTTGCTCAGCACCGCCGCGGGAATGAGCTCGCGCCCGGCGCGCTGGTTCACATGGCGCGACAAGGCGTACACCTCGGTTTTGTACAGGTCGCCGATCAGGCCAAGGCCGCCGTTGGTGTCGCCATACAAAGTGCAGTAGCCGACCGAGATTTCGCTCTTGTTGCCGGTCGTGAGCAGCAAGGCGCCGGACGCATTCGAATACGCCATCAGGATGGTGCCGCGCACGCGCGCCTGCAGGTTTTCGAGCGGCAGGCCTTGCAAGGGCTGGTCGAAGGCACGGTCGAAACCGGCGCCGTACTGCTCGACCAGCTCCAGGATCGGGTGCGTGTACAAGGTAATGCCAAGGTTGGCGCACAGCGCCACCGAGTCGCTGACCGAGCCATCGCTCGAAAACGCCGACGGCATGGTCACCGCGATCACGTTTTCCGGGCCCAGCGCATCGACCGCCAGCGCCAGGGTCAGGGCCGAGTCGATGCCGCCCGAGGAGCCCACCACCACCTTGGCAAAGCCGCAGCGGCGCGCATAATCCTGCAAGCCGAGCACGATCTGGCGGCGCGCGAATTCGGCCACCGGCAAGCCCCCGGCATTTGGCGCGGCCAGTGCAAAGCCGTCAAACGCGCTGAAACGCCCTTGCGCAAAGCCGATCACCTGGAAATCTTCGCAAAAGCGCTGCGCTTCGAACACGATGCCCTGCGAGGGCGATACCGCGAACGAGGCGCCGTCGTACACCAGCTGGTCCTGCCCGCCGACCTGGTTCACATACAAAATCGGCAGTTCGTTGTGGACCGACGCCGTGCGAAACAGCGCGTGGCGCAGTTCGCGCTTGCCGATATCGGACGGGCTGGCGTTGATGCTCACCACCAGCTCGGGCCGCGCCTCGCGCAGCGCGGTGAAGGGATTGACCTTGTAGTCGCGCCCTTCGTGGTTCCAGCCGTCTTCGCAGATCAAAAAGCCGATGCGGTGTACACCGACCTGCAGCACGCAGGCGCCTTCCGGGCCCGGTTCGAAGTGGCGGCGGTCGTCGAACACGCCGTAGGTCGGCAACAGCTGCTTGTAGTATTCGGCGACGATGACGCCGTCGCGGATGGCCAGCAAGGCGTTGAACAGCGGTTTGCCGGGGCCGTCGTTGGCGCGCACGGCGCCGACCACCGACACCAGTCCGGGCAAGACGCGCGAGGCGTCTAACACGCGCTCCAGTCCAGCGGCCATGCGGGCCAGGAAGGCCGGTTCTTCCAGCAGGTCGCCCGGATAGTAGCCGCACAGGGCCAGCTCGGTGAAAACGGCCAGGTCGGCGCCCTGCCCCGCGGCGCGCTGCATGGCCGCGATGATGGCGCCGCTGTTGCCGTCGATATCCCCGACGGTCGGGTTCAACTGGGCGATGGCGATTTTAAGCATCGGGTTCTTTCGATTGCCCGCTTCTCAGGCGGAAGGGTGATTGAACACCTGGCGCAGGTAAGCCAGGAAGGTCTCGTCCTTGCACAGCGTTTTGCCCTGGGAGTCGGACAGCTTGGCCACCGGCTGGCCGTTGCAGCTCATCAGCTTCATCACGATGTTGAGCGGCGTGATGCCGACATCGTTCGACAGGTTGGTGCCGATGCCAAAACCGGTCATGGTGCGGTCGGCGAAGTGGCGGTACAGCGAAAACGCGGTCGGCAGATCGAGGCCGTCGGAGAACACCAGGCGCCGCGTATGCGCGTCCAGGCGCAGCTTGGCGTAGTGCGCCAGCGCTTTTTCGCCCCACACCACCGGATCGCCCGAATCGTGGCGCAAGCCGTCGAACAGCTTGGCGAAATACAGGTCGAAGTCGCCCAAAAACGCATCCATGCCCACCACGTCGGTCAGCGCGGTACCGAGGTCGCCGCGATACTCCTGCACCCAGTCTTCCAGCGCGGCCTTCTGGAAGTCGCGCAGGCGCACGCCGAACGACTGGAAGCTTTGCAGGTATTCGTGCGCCATGGTACCGATCGGAACCAGCTTGTATTTCATCGCGAAATACACGTTCGAGGTGCCCTTGAAGTAGGTGGGCACTTCGCGCGCCAGGGTGGCGACGACTTCCTCATGCCAGGCGCCGGAAAAACGGCGGCGCACGCCGAAGTCGAAAAACTCGAACGGATGGCGCCTGGCCGGCTCGCTGGCCAGCTCGCGCAGCAGGGCGATCTTCGCTTGCAGGCGCTTGCGCCCTTCGGCCAGCGCGGCTCCCTGGTCGAAACGGCGGAAATACAGCTCGTTGACGATGTACAGGACATAGATTTCGAAGCCCATCACGTGTACCTGCGGCCCGGTGGCGCGGATCTGCAGTTCCTCGCCATCGGTTTCGACGCTCAGGAAATGGCGCTGGAAGCGGAACACGGTGAGGAAATCGGCAAAGTCGCTCTTGATGAAGCGCAGGCTGCGCAGGTAGGCGATTTCTTCCGCCTTGAACGAGAGCGAACACAGATGATCGAGCTCGCGCTCGACGTCGGCCTTCAGTTCGGCCAGCGGGTAGGCCGGCACGTTGCGGCAGGTGAAGGCATATTCGGCCTGGGCGGCCGGGTGGCGGTGCAACAGGGCCTGCCACATCGTGAATTTATACAGGTCGGTTTCGAGCAGGCTATGGACAATCGGGGTCATATGGTTCGCGTCGGCGCGCGTCGGAAAAGGGATAAGAGTTTAGCGGCGCGCGTTGGCAAGCAGCTCGGGCACGATATCGGCCGCCTGCGCAATCTGCAGGCCGCGCGCGCGCATGTCGCGCACAAAGTCGTCGTACTGCGCGTCGAAGCCGGTCACGGGGCTCATGCAGTCGGTCAGCAGCACCAGTTGCGAGAGCTGCTTGGGGTCCCAGTTGGCGACGATATGCTCGGTGGTGGCGCGCACGCAGTGGCTGCCCGCTTCGCCGGTGATATACACCTGGTCGTACCCGCGCAGCAGCGCCAGGAAGGCCTGGTTGACCTGGGTGCTGTCGTCGTCGGCATCGGGCACTTCGGCCTGCACCGCCGAATAGTGCTCGGTCCAGGGATTGCTGCCCTTGCTGATCTTGTTGACCATGCCCAGCGCGCTATCTTCCCACGCGTTGTAGGCGGCGCGCACGTCGGCATGCACGTTGTGGCCCCAGGAGCCGATCTCGCAATGCACCGGCCAGGCCATCAGGGTGTAGCGCCCGGCCGCCTCCAGCGCGTCCAGGTAGGCCAGCACGCGCGGCAGCGCGCTGGCTTTGCGCGCCAGGTACTTGCCCTGGCGGACCTCAAGCGCCGTGATCTGCGTGAACGGGGCGACCGCGCCCTGCCCCGCATCCATCCAGAACGAACTGTGGGCTATGTCGAAGCGGTGGTGCGAATCGAGCGTGATGCTGATCGCGGACAGGCCATCCCGGCCCTGGCGAATCAGCTCGGCCACGCGCAGCATGTCGGCATGCGCGCCGGGAACCGGCAGCGCCGGCAGCACCGGCAGCGCCGGCAGCACCGGCGCGGCCTTGACGCCCACCGGCGACGGCAGATAGTCAGCCGGCAAATCGCAGAAATCGTTTTGCGGATCGATTACGAGCAGGTGCAGCTTGCGTTTCATTTGCTTGTCCTTGTGAGTACAGTACGACAAGCATAAGCTACTTAATTTACTTTTGCAACTAACTATGCAATAATTTGTTCAGCCGCCAGCCGGCTTGACCAGATGAAGGAGAAACCGATGTCGGCGAAGTTAGTTTTGAGCAACCCGCAGTTGACGCGCACAGCATGAGCGCGGTCATCTGCACCGTCGATATCGTGCTGCTCACGCTGTTGGGCGAGGAACTGGCGGCGGTGCTGTTGCGGCGCGAGCATGCGCCGTTCCAGGGTGCGCTGGCCATTCCCGGCGGCTACGTGCATCCGCAAGACGACCTGAGCGCCCACGACGCGGCCATGCGTGTCGTCAAGAGCAAAACCGGCATCGTCGCACCCTACCTGGAGCAACTGTCCACGTTCTCGGGCGCGACGCGCGATCCGCGCGGCTGGTCCTTGTCGGTGGCGCACTACGCGCTGGTGCCGTACCCATTGCTGGCGGCGCGCAAGGACGCGGCGGTGCATATCGTGCCCGTGTCGCAACTGGGCACGCTGCCGTTCGACCACAAGGCGATGATCGACACCGCGCTCGAACGCCTGCGCAACAAGAGCCAGTATTCCTCCCTGCCCTGCTTCCTGGCCGGCGACACCTTCACCCTGCCGCAATTGCAGCGGCTATATGAGCTGCTGCTCGGAGAAACCCTGAACAAGGTCAGTTTTCGACGTAAAATGAGCGAGATGGACATACTCGACCCGGTCGACGGCCAGTTCGAAGCGGCCGGCGCCCACCGCCCGGCCCAGCTGTACCGCCTGAAAGCGGCAGTGCGGAAAACCCTCACCGTGCTCGAACGCGGCCTGTGAATCCCGTCCACGCAGACCGATTTGCGTTTCATGCAACACGCATGCGCTTATTATCTTGCTATCCTTGCATTGCCGTCACGTATAATGACGCTTCATGAACAACCATAAAAACAGAAAAGAACCATCGATAAATTGATGAAAGATTCCAACCAGACTGTCAAAGTCAGTAAATTCCTGTCCCTGATCCTGCGTCACAGCCCTGCCACCATCAAGCTCAAGCTCGATGAAAACGGTTGGGCCGATATCGACGAACTGCTTGCCGGCGCCGCCAGCCATGGCACCAAAATCAACCGCAAGCTGCTGGAAGCGGTCGTTGCCGACAATGATAAAAAGCGCTTCACCATCAGCGACGACGGCAAGCGCATCCGCGCCAACCAGGGCCATTCGGTCAAAGGCGTCGACCTCGAACTGGTCCCGGTCACGCCGCCGGACGTGCTGTATCATGGCACCGCCTCGCGCTTTGCCGCCTCCATCGGCGACCAAGGCCTCCTTCCCGGCACCCGTCACCATGTACACCTGTCGGCCGATACCACCACCGCCGTCACCGTCGGTGGGCGTCACGGCGTGCCGGTGGTGCTGACGATCAAGGCCCTTGCCCTGCATGAGCAAGGCCAGCCGTTTTATCTTTCCGCCAACGGTGTGTGGCTGACCGGGCCGGTACACAAGCGCTTTATCGTGTTTCCTTGATTTTACTCTGAGGCAACTTGGCGCACAGCCCGGAGAATACGTACGGCATGCCTGGGATTGGCTTTGTGAAACAACAGACAAGCATTCTTTGGATAAATATTTGATTCCAGTTCGCATGGGCTAAGGTAGAATGGCCGCTCTATTATTCAATCACCGCATGCATCCGGCCACCCAAGGCCACCTTGCCTTGCGCAGGCAACGACGATGTGAGTACAGGCGCCATGTTGCGATTCAATCCACCCGTACCACCTTCGTGCGGATCCCTGCACTAACCCGGGCCAGCGCGCCCCCAGATTCTTTTCGAACGCGACCTCCTCCGCCATGAAAGCTGAAAAGCAGTTATCGCCCGTTGCAGAACTTGATGGCAAAAAGCGGCCGCTGATCGCCATTGCCGCCTCGTTCCTGTTCGTCGTCTGCATTTCCCTGGTGGCGGTGCAGGGCTGGAGCATTTACAGCGCGCGCGAAACCCAGCTGGCGCAGAGCACCGCGGCCACCGCCAACACGGCGCGCGCCCTGGCCGATCACGCCGACAGCACCATCGAGCTGGTCGACACCATCCTCGCCGGCGTGGTCGAAAGCGTGCAGCATGACGGCATCAGCCACTACGGCGAGCGACTGCACCTGCACCTGATCGACCGTGTCAGCCGCACCCCTTCGCTGCAGGGCATGTATATTTACGACGCCAAGGGCGACTGGGCGCTGCACTCGCTGCGCGCCCCGGTACCGGTGCTCAACAACGCCGACCGCGAATATTTCATCTATCACCAGACGCACAAGGACAAGCTGGCGCACGTCGGCCCGCCGGTGCGCAGCCGTTCCACCGATACCTGGGTGCTGCCGGTGTCGCGCCGCCTGGAAAACCCGGACGGCAGTTTTGCCGGCGTCGCCCTGGCCACGGTGCAACTGGGTTTTTTCCGCACCTTTTACGACAGTTTCGACATTGGTACGCGTGGCAACATCACCCTCGCCACCGAGCAGGGCGCGCTGGTCATGCGCCGCCCTTACCTGCAAGAACAGATTGGCGGCTCGATCGCGACCGAACCCTTGTTCAAGCAGTGGCGCGAGCGCGGCACGCCCGGATCGCTCGCCATCCCGGTCGACATGGACGCCGCCGACCGCATCTACAGCCTGCGCCAGCTGCGGCGCTATCCGCTGTTCGTGGCGGTGGGCCTGTCGACCGACGAAACGCTGTCGAACTGGTGGGCCAACGCCTACCTCTCGACGGCGTGGGTGGTGATCCTGCTGCTGATCCTGTGCTGGATGGGCTTGCGCCTGTTCCGCCAGGTCACCCTGCGCGACGAGCTCGAAGAACAACTGCGCAACGCCCAGCTGGCGCTGGTGACCAAGAACCGCTCGCTCAAGCTGCTGGCGCGTAACGATGGCCTGACCGGGATCGCCAACCGGCGCCTGTTCGACGCCCGCCTCGACGCCGAATTCAACCGCGCCGTGCGCGACGGCACCTCGCTGGCGCTGGTGCTGCTCGATGTCGATTTCTTCAAGAAGTACAACGATCACTACGGCCACCCGGCCGGCGACGCCTGCCTGCAATTCATCGGCCAGTGCATCCGTACCGGACGGCGCCGCGCCGGCAACCTGGCGGCGCGCGTCGGCGGCGAAGAGTTTGCGATCCTGCTGCCCAATACCGACTTGTACGGCGCCATCGTGGTGGCCGAAGCGGTGCGCCGCTCGATCGCGACGGCCGGGCGCGAGCACGCGGCCAATCCGGCCGGCATCGTCACCATCAGCTGCGGCGTACATGCGCTGGTGCCAGGCAAGGATATGGATAGCAAGCAGTTGGTCGAAGCGGCCGACAAGGCCCTGTACCTGGCCAAGTCGACCGGGCGCAACCGGGTCTGCCCGGACGCGCCGGCGGCGTCGTCGCGGCGCGAACGCGCGTCCGTGCTGGGCGACTGAGAGACGCGGGCGCAACCGGCGGTAGCCGCCCGATCCGGTTGACCGGCCTGGCTGCCAGGCGCGGAAAACCTTACGCCAGGCCGCCGCGCCAGGCCACGATATCGGCCACCGACAGCAGCGGCAAGGCCCGGTCCGCCGCGAAGCGTTCGATCTGCGCCCCGCGCATCATGCTGCCGTCGGCATTCATCAACTCGCACAGCACGGCGGCCGGGCGCAGGCCCGCCAGCACCGCAAGGTCGACCGAGCCTTCGGTGTGTCCGCGCCGCGCCAGCACCCCGCCCGCACGCGCCGCCAGCGGGAACACATGGCCCGGACTGACGATGTCGCCGGCGCGCGCGCCCGGCGCGATCGCCGCCCGGATCGTCGCCACCCGATCGAACGCCGACACGCCGGTCGTCACGCCCTCCTTCGCTTCGATCGACACGGTGAAGGCCGTGCCGTGGCGGCTGCCGTTGCGCGCGCTCATGGGCGCCAGCGCCAGCGCGCTCACCGTTTCCGGCGGCAGGCACAGGCAAACGATGCCGCTGCATTCGCGGATCATCAGCGCCATCGTCTCCACCGTCAGGCGCTCGGCGGCGACAATCAGGTCGGCCTCGTTTTCGCGGTCGTGATCGTCCATCAAGATCACGGGCACGCCGGCGCGCATGGCCTCGAGTGCGGCGTGGATGCGGTTGGCCAGGGCGCTGGCGGGCAGGTTATCGATATGGTCCGGCATAAGTCATGACTCCGTTACAGTGAAAAAAATGAATGGTCAGGCGGGACGGGTCAGCACCAGGCGCAGCGCCACCAGGGCCGATGACGCCACCACCAGCGCGCCGGCCAGGTACACGCTGCCCACGTCCCAGCGCATGGCAAGCAGGCCGGCCAGCGGCCCGCAGACAGCCAGCGATATATCGAGGAAGGCGACGTAAGCGCCCATGGCCGACGCCCGGCTTTGCGGCGGCGCGCGGCGCACCGCTTCCACGCCGAAGCCGGGAAACGCGAGCGAATAGCCAAACCCGGTAACGGCCGCGCCAAGGCAGGCCAGCAAGGCGGTCGGCGCGCTCCACATCAGCAACTGGCCGGCCGCTTCGATCAGCACGCACACCAGCGCCACCCTGGCCCCGCCGAGCGTATCGGGCAAGTGCCCGAACAGCAGGCGCGCACCGATGAAGGCGACGCCGAAGGAAGTGAACGCCAGCGCCGCGTCGCCCCATCCCCGGCTGGAGAACAGCAGCGCCACGAAGGCGGTGATGGCGCAAAAGCCCATGCTCGAGAGCGCCAGCCCGAGGCCCGGCAGCCACACCGCGCGCAGCACTTTATAGAACGGCACCCGCGCCTTGTGCGACGGCGCCAGGGCCGGCACGCGCGCCACGATGGCCAGCGCCAGCAAGGCAATGATCACGCTGGCCAGCGCAATGCCGGCAAAGCCGAAACGGCCGTACACGAACACGCCCAGCGGTGCGCCGGCGGCATACGCGCCATATATGGCGATGCCGACCCAGGCCATGACCTTGCCGGCCTTGCTCGGTCCGGCCAGGCCCACGCCCCAACCGAGCGCGCCGGTGACCACCAGGCTTTCGGCGCAGCCGAGCAGCAGGCGCGCGCCGATCAGGACGGCCAGCGCGGCATAGCCGGCCGGCGCGCCCAGCGACGCCAGGTAGGCCAGGCCGGAACAGGCGCCCAGGGCCAGGCCGATGACTACGGCGCGCTTGGCGCCGCGCGTGTCGACCATGCTGCCGGCCCAGGCGCGCGTGAGGAGCGCGGCGGCAAACTGGCTGGCGATGACGGTCCCGATGACCAGCGGGCTCATTTTTAAGGCGGACTGCAGGTGCAGCGGCAGCACCGGCAGCGCCAGCCCCAGCGTGAGGAAACCGACGAACACCGTCAGGGTTATCGGGAGCAATTCAAGAAACAGGCTGCGCGGCGAAGCGGCCGCGACATTCGAAGGGGATTGCATGGCGATGCCTCACATAAAAGACGAGCAAATGCTCGCGATATGAGAGAATACGAGTAATTACTCATATTGAAAACTCGCATTCCAAGGACCCGCATGCGCCCTCTTCCCACGCCCCGCAAAGCGCCGCGCCAGGCCCGTTCCCAGCACATGGTCGAGCAGATTTTGCAGGCCACGGCTCGCATTCTGGAAGAACGCGGTTACGCCGGCATGAACACCAACGCGGTGGCCGCGCGCGCCGGCGTGAGCGTGGGCTCGGTGTACCAGTATTTTCCGAACAAGGATTCGCTGATCACGGCGCTGCACGAGCGCCATGGCGCGCAGATGTACGCGGCCATCGATGCGGTGCTGGCCAACGCCGGTGCGTACACCCTGCGCGAGCATCTGGCGGCCATGGTGCATGCCTGGCTGGTGGCGCACCAGGTCGAGCCGGAGCTGCACAAGGTGCTGGAAAAGGAATTTCCGTTTTTCGACGCGCCGGCCCAGGACAGCGCGGCCGACAACAATTCCTTCCAGCGCATCCTGGACATGCTCGGCAGGCACCGCGACGAGATCGGCCAGCCCGACCTCGACCTGGCCACCTGGGTCCTGCTGCGCATGATGGAGTCGCTGGTACACGCGGCCGTGATGGACGCGCCGGCGCGCTTCGCGCCGGCCGACATCGAACGCTGCATCGTCGACGCCCTGGACGGCTACCTGCGCGCCGGGCCGGGAACGTGACGGGACTGGACAAGTGAACAAGGAAAATTTGCTGATAAAGATCGTTCAGAATGCACAGCGCCGGCATCTCAAGCAGTTGCTTGCGCAAGAGCGCGGCGGCGCGCCAGGAACATCGCTCCTCAAGGCGATCTACTTTCCTGACTCAAGTGACATTCTTCAAAAAATCACTGCCATGCTTGGCGATGAAAGAATGAAAAAGAGACCTTTTACGCGCAGCGCTACCATGTGATCGATGAGAAAGCGCTGGCGGCAATCGCCAGCCTTCCCGACCTGCCGGCGTGACGATGTTTCTTCCCGCATTAGCACGCCAGCCGGGAATACATCCGTTCCGATTTACCCGTCATGGAAATACAGCGCGCGAGCGCCGCGCAGTGGTATCGCTTCAACGCACTGACCAGGGAGCGGATCAGCTTTTTCTTTTGCGCCGCACCTGACTTCTCATGCGGCATGGTGATGGATGTCTGTGCGGGAAATCCATTGACTTCCGGCTCCGACGACCCGATGCATGATCTGTACAGCCGGGATTTCGGCCGACCCTGAGCGCGCCTCAGGGCTGGCCGGCATACCCGCTCTGGGCCAGGAAGCGCTTGAAATCGGTGATGTGCAAGATGTCGACGATGGCCTGGCGCTTGTCCCTGGCCTGCTTGTAATACGCCTCGGTGATGCGGAAACCCATGAAGTAGCCCAGGTCGGCCGGGCGCTCGCCTTCCGGCGCGCCGCTGTACAGCCAGCGCTTGAGGTCGGCGCCATCCATGTCCGCCAAAAACGCCGTTTTCAGCCGCGCCTCGTTGGCATAGCCATAGCGGTAGATCGCTGCGTTGAACTTGCCCTTGCTCACCAACGAAGCGAGGAAATCGCATGACCCTTCCTTGATCGCATGGCCGAGCAGGGTTTGCGGATCGAGCCGCTGCTGGAAATGCATCAGCTCGTGCGTGACAATGGCCGGCAGCGTGTCGATAGTCGACGTGCCCGCCTGCAGCCAGGCGTCCAGCTCGCCGGTCGGCACGCCCGGGCCGCGTCCGTACATCTCGGTGCCGATCAACAGGCCGTCGGTGGAGGCGGTGCCGCCAGCGCTCAGGCGTCCGATCACAAAGTAAATATCCGGGAACACTGCCTCTGGATACAGCGCCTTGAAGCGCCGCATGTCCGCGCGGATCACCGGTTCGAACGAGGCTGCGCGCAAGGTATTGGCGCGGATGGCGCGGTAATACTGCGCGTGCTTGCTGATGCGGCGGTACAGGCTGGCGCCATTGTTGATGCGCATGTGGACAAAACCCTGCAAGCCGACAGTGCCGCCGTCGAGGTACTCGCGCTCGAGCAAGGCGCCCGGATCGGCGGCGCCGTCCAGCTTGTCATACACGGTCCAGAAACGCGCGATGTCGCTGCTAATGACGCGGAAATCTTCCGGGCTGGCATGGGCCGCGCGGTAAGCGCGCTCGTTCGCGCTGGCGCTCGCGACAATGCCGGCCCAGCGCGGATCGGTGCGCAGCGCGGCAAAATCGTCCTCCTGCGCCAACTCGTCGAGCAAGCGGAACTGGCGACTGGCGACGGCCTGCCCGAGGATGCCGAGCGCCTGCTCCGTATGCCCGAGCCGGGCGGCGGTGGCCGCATGTCTATAGTCCATTACCATGCTGGCGTAAGCGCTTTGCGCCGCCTTCTGGTAAGCCTCGAGCGCGGCCTGCGGCTTGTTCCCGTCGCGCGCCACGTCGGCCGCGCTGGCCCACGCGCGCCCCGAACCCTGGCCGTGCGCCGGGCCGGCCAGTGCCGAGGCAAGCACGATGGCATGAAGGAGCGCGATTTTTTTCATGAAGGAGCCTTGATGTAAAAAGGCGTCCAGTATGACAGCGCCGCGCGCGTGCCGGACGCGCCGTGCGACAGGCTGCGGGAAGGAAGGAACGGCTTGCTTAACCGAGGCGTTAAACGATGCGCCCGTCCCGGGCGGGACCGATATCGTTAAGGCGGATGGTGCTGGCCAATCCACGGCTCAGGTCGGCCAGGGTGTCGGCGTCGTCGCGGTTGAAGTGGATATCCATATCGTCATGGCTCATCACCCAGATGGTGCCGTAGAAGGCACCGAACTGGCCGATCAGGGGCGTCACCAGGGCTTCGTTGATGTGGACGTTGTTCTCGGCCATCCAATGGAAATACTGATGCGGCCGCACAAACAACTGGGTGCTGCGGTACGAAAAGCACAGCCCGCACGGACTGTTCGAACGCGGAAAACGGCGCCCTTCGTACGGCGCCAGCGCGCCGGCGGTGGCGGCCCAGGTCAGTTCGTCGAGGTCATTACTGTCGAAAATGCTGATGCCCGCCGACTGGGCCGAACAGCGCAACAGCGCTTCTTCGCAACGGGCGCGCAAAGCGTCGCGCAAGGTCACGCCATCCTGAGGGACCACGCGCGGCATGGCGCGGATGGCGGCATCGCCGGTGTGTTTGCGTGGTCGCAACTCAAGTTGATTGGTAGCAATAATTTCGGACACTGACATTGAGCGCTCCAAGTAAGAAGCCGCAAAGCGGCCATGTGAAAGAGTCTACGCCGAGTCTGGTGCATTGTCAGTTCGCAAGGATACACAAGCAGTCGCACTCACAGGCAAACCAACAGTTTAAGCGGGGGCGTGCAATGCGGCGCAGGGGGTGGCGCCGCACACCGGCCGCGCCATGATTTGCCAGGCCGAGGGCCGGCCCGCGTAATCGTTGTCCTACCCAAGCACAGCTTGGTCACCGATACGAGGCGCGCCGGGCCACGGAGATAATGAGGCCTTTCTCGAAAACTGATCGCCCGCACCCATGACCACCATGCAAAGCACCGTGTTCGTCCCGCCGCACTTCGACGCCGCGCGCCCCGGCGCGCCCGCCGCCACCACCTGCCGCGCACTGTACGATACGCTCTCCCAGGCCGAGCTGCCCGACGGCGCCGGGGCCGACGCCCAGGCGTACCTGGCCGGCCAACTGGCGCGCGCCGCCGCGCTCCCGTGCGACCTGCCCGACACCCCGGCCGGCCTGGATGGCTGGATCGCGCCACGCGGCGCCGCCATCGGCGCCGAGTACCAGCGCTACCTGGCCGGCCGCCGCGACGGCGCCCCGCGCCGCTTCTTTAGCAACAAGTCGCATGCGCTGTACTTCCTGCGCTGCGTGGCCCCCACCAAACTGGTGGACGGCGCCTGGCTGTACAGCACCCTGCAACGCTGGCAAGAAAACGACTTCCGCCCGCTGGTCAAGACCTATGTCGAAGAACTCGGGGACGGGCTGCCGCACAAGAACCACGTCACGCTATACCAGCGCCTGCTCGACAACCATGGTTGCGCCGAGTGGGACGACCTTGGCGGCGCCCACTTCACCCAGGGCGCGCTGCAACTGGCGCTGGCGTATGCGGGCGACGCCTTCTTGCCCGAGATGATAGGCTATAACCTCGGCTACGAACAGCTGCCGCTGCACCTGCTCATCACCGCCTACGAATTGAACGAACTGGGCATCGATCCCTACTACTTCACCCTGCATATCACGGTCGACAATGGCTCCACCGGGCACGCGCGCGACGCCGTCGACGCCCTTGCCCGGGTGATCGCGCGCGCCGCCGACCCGGCCGAATTCTATCGCCGCGTGCGCGAAGGCTACAAGCTCAATGAACTGGGCGAGAACACCGGTTCCGTGATCGCCTCCTTCGACCTGGAACAAGAACTGGTGCGCATCCTCGCGGCCAAGGCCGTGGTCGGACAAAACATGCATAGCGATTACTGCCGCGTGGCCGGCAAGACCATCAACGCCTGGCTGGCCGATCCCCAGCAAATCCCCACCCTGCTGCGCGCGTTTCAAAGCACCGGCTGGATCAAGCGCGGCGCCGCCCCGCACGAAAGCCGTTTCTGGGGCCTGCTGCAAGGCGACCATGCCGAGATGTTCGGCGTGTTCTCGAGCTACGAACAGCAGGTGCTGGCTGACTGGATCGCCAGCCCCGCGCAGGACGGCGACAGCGCCAGCGCCGCGCCGCGCGTGGCCTCGTTCCGCGCGCGCCAGCGCGCCCAGGCCCCGGCCCGCAACGCGGCGCCCAAGGCGCATGGCGCGCGCGCCCTGATCCGCTACCCGTACGCCGGCCAGGCCGGCGAGCACGAAGCCGAAAACGACCAGCTGCGCAAGCTCGAACAAGCCGTCGCGCTGGCGCCGTCGACCAGCGCCGCCATGAAACTGTTGACCGCGCACATGTCGCCGGCCCGCCACCACACCCCCACCGGCCTGATGGCAACGCGCATGTACGTGCGCTTGCTCGGATGACCGGATTCACCGACAGGACCCGCATGAGCGCCTCCATTATCTCCATCGACGGGCACCGGCTCGACCAGGCGCCGCCGATCGGCATCGCCGGCGCCGAGCGCCGCGCCGCGCTGTATGCGCTTGGCTGCGGCCTGAAGCAGCACGGCTACGTCTTCACCACCGTCACGCCGCTCACCCACAGCCGCGTCAACGCGCGCCTGGCCAATGGCTGGGCGCACGACCTGGCCGGCATTTTCGGCTGGAGCCGCCCCTTCAAGCCGGCCGTGGTCAACCCGACCCTGATGGAGTTGCTGCACCAGGGCGAGGTGCTCAACCACGATAACGGCATGCTGCGCAGCGTGCTGCGCGCCTCGACGCTGGACGGCCAGTTGTACCTGCATTCGGCCTACCCTACCAGCGCGGCCGACGCCGTATTCTTCGGCCCCGACACCTACCGCTTCGTGCGCGCCCTGCGCGCTTCACTGGCGGCGCGCAGCCTGCCCGTGCGGCGCGCGGCGGACATCGGCTGCGGCGCCGGACCTGGCGCCATCACGATCGCGCTGGCCCATCCCGACGCCAGCGTGTTCGCGGTCGACATCAACCCGGCCGCGCTGGTGCTGGCCGACGTCAACGCCCGCATCGCCGGCGTGACCAACGTGGTGCCGACGAACAGCAACCTGCTGTCGCGGGTCGACGGCCAGTTCGACCTGATCGTCGCCAACCCGCCCTACCTGATCGACCGCGAACAGCGCGCCTACCGCCACGGCGGCGGCGACCTGGGCGCGGCACTGTCGGTGGCGATCGTGGACGAAGCGATCAAGCGCCTCGCGCCCGGCGGCGCCTTGATGCTGTACACGGGGGCAGCCATCGTGGCCAGCGCCGACCCGTTCCGCCAGGCGGTCGAACCGCGCCTGCGCGCGGCCGGTTTCCACTGGACCTACGACGAAATCGACCCCGACGTCTTTGGCGAAGAACTCGACGAAGCCCCGTATGCCTACGCCGACCGGATCGCGGCGGTGTGGCTGTGCGCCACGCGCCCGCTTGCTGCCGCATGAGCGAGCCGGCGCGCGGCAGGCTCCTGATCATCGGCGGCGGCGAAGACCGCGAGGACGACATGCAGGTACTGGAACGCTTCGTCGCCCTGTGCGGCGGGCCGGACAAGCGCATCGTGGTGCTCACGGCCGCCAGCCGCGTGCCCGAAAAAATGTGGGCCATCTACGATTGCGCGTTCGGCGGCATGGGCGTGGCGCGCCGCAGCGAGCTGCGCGTCTCCAGCCGCCTTGAAGCGAACGACGCCGCCGTGGCGGCCGACCTGGCGCAGGCGGACGGCGTCTTCATCACCGGCGGCGACCAGAAACGCCTGCTGGCGCTGATCGGAGGAACCACGCTGGACGAGGCACTGCATGCCGCGCTCGCGCGTGGCGCCTGCATCGCCGGCACCAGCGCGGGCGCGTCGGCCATGTCCGCGCACATGCTGGCCGACGGCAAAGCCGATCTGCATCCCGAAAAAGGCGCGGTCAGCCTGGGCGCCGGCATCGGCTTCGTGCAGCGCGTGGTGATCGACCAGCACTTTTCGCAGCGCCAGCGCCTTGCGCGCCTGTTGACGGTGGTGGCGCAGAACCCCTACCTGCTGGGCGTGGGCATCGACGAAGACACGGCGCTGTTGATCGAAGCCGGCGGCGGCATCGAAATCCTGGGCGCCGGCGCGGTCACCGTGATCGACGGGCGCCACATGGTCTCGAACGTGGCCGACATCCGCAACCGCAGCGTGCCCGAGATGGTCGATGTGCGCCTGCACCTGCTGCCGTCCGGTTCGCGCTACGGCGCGCGCGGCGACGGCGCCACGCCGGCCGCGCTGGCCGACTTTATCCATATCGTTACCAACATCGCCTAGCCTGAATGTTGCACAAACCACCGCCGCAGCGCCGCTTTTCCGATGCAGGACCTTTTCAACTTGAATCGGAATGTCGCGGGCGATAGCGTCCCTACCCAATTGAACGGGACAGTCAATGAAGC
>NZ_WHJF01000619.1:0-252 GCF_011682185.1 Massilia genomosp. 1 | reverse complement strand
TAGGAAACCGAAGACTCCCCCAATAGGAGCATTTGTTCAAGTTCCTTGCGGGGGTCACCCCATCGCCCATCACGCTACGTGATCAAAATGGCGCCGAAACCCATCAGGTTGAGTGACCATACTCACCATTCATCGCGGCGGTGCAAATCTCGCCGGAAGGCCATCCGGTATATGCCATATTCTCCAGGGTGAAAACGTTCGGAAAAGCCGATGTGGCGCAATGGGCATTGAAACATCTGGCAGCAGCGAGTA
>NZ_WHJF01000618.1:0-252 GCF_011682185.1 Massilia genomosp. 1 | reverse complement strand
AAATGAGATTAGCCATGATTCCGCCGCCGTAACCGATCAGATTTCCTCCGATATCACCAAAAAGCGATGAAAAATCGTGCTCTCCTGATGTCGGCCAGTTCGGAAAAATCGTTTTGCAATTGGCTCCATTGCGCCACATCGGCTTTTCCGAACGTTTTCACCCTGGAGAATATGGCATATACCGGATGGCCTTCCGGCGAGATTTGCACCGCCGCGATGAATGGCACCTTATTCTCCGACCCGCGCCCCCGT
>NZ_WHJF01000617.1:0-252 GCF_011682185.1 Massilia genomosp. 1 | reverse complement strand
GTTCCCCAGCGGGCTTGATGCACACATCGCGAAATAGTCAAGCTACCCCGTCCCGGGCACGGCGGGGAATTTAACAAAAACCGCGTGCAAAGCCCAAATTTACGCGCTTTTCAAAGCCCGTTCACATGAGCGGGAATGGATGCAAAACGGAGCTGCTCTGGGGTAGAATTCATGTCGGGCAAGGTGTGTTCGTGCTGATAGGGTAGGTTTTTAGATAACTCCCATTCTATCAATCACTTACGGCATTCTTGC
>NZ_WHJF01000616.1:0-252 GCF_011682185.1 Massilia genomosp. 1 | reverse complement strand
ATGGTAAGGTAAAAACGTTCCAGTGCCAGGCTTGCCGGTACCAGACGACCCTCACGAGCGGGACCATTTTCCACTCGAGTAAATTGCCTCTCACGAAATGGTTCCAAGCGATGTACTTCCTCACGCAGTAAGCGGTAGCTGAGCGGCGTTGTAGATCAGCCGTTAAATCTGTGCAGGTCCGAGCGTAGCGGATTGTCGGCGCAATGCTGTTTCCACAGTCGCGGTGTCAGCTGCTCGACCTTCGAGGCGGGA
>NZ_WHJF01000615.1:0-252 GCF_011682185.1 Massilia genomosp. 1 | reverse complement strand
TAGCTGCGCACCTCCAGCTGTTCGAGCCGGTCGCGCGCGGCCAACGCGCCAGCACTGGTGCGCGCCAGGCGGGCCTGCCTGTGCATACCGTGAGCGAGCAGGTAGCGCCGCAATGTCGGGTACGACGTAAGCGGTCGCTCAGCGGCGTTATTGCGCGACCCGATGGCGATCTGGAGAATGCATCCCTGGTGACAAACGAATCCCAGGGAGATGGCAATGGACGCAGGTAAGCGGGCAGTCAAGCGGGTGAAC
>NZ_WHJF01000614.1:0-252 GCF_011682185.1 Massilia genomosp. 1 | reverse complement strand
GCCGCCGACCGGACCTCATGCACGAGCTTCCTCGCCAACTGCATGCGCTTGCTACTGCATTCGGCCGCCTATATCCTGCACCAGCAACTGCGCACCCAGGCACTGCGGCACACCGCGCTGTCGCAGGTGTTAGCGGGCTTGTAAAAGCGCGCAAATCTGGGTGCCATTGCGCGTGGCTTTTCGCCATGCGCGCGGCCGTAGACGCCTGCCGCGGGCTCCCACTGGGGGAAGATCGTTCCCCAGCGGGCTTGA
>NZ_WHJF01000613.1:0-252 GCF_011682185.1 Massilia genomosp. 1 | reverse complement strand
CGTGGGCACTGCCCGCAAGAGCAGCGCAATGCCTTGTTTCAGGTGGATAAATACCGTTCTGAGTAACCTGAAAACCGCCACCGGCGGAACCTACCATGCTTTCAATTTCGATAAATATGGTTTTCTCGGCTCTATGCCGTTTTGAGTGGAACTGGACAGCCGGCACGGTAGATGGTAGATCGCAACGGAGCGGCGGCTGGTTGTAGTGGATTGGCCGGAAGGTTTTTAAACTTGGACATGCGAAGGTAGGCG
>NZ_WHJF01000612.1:0-252 GCF_011682185.1 Massilia genomosp. 1 | reverse complement strand
GACGTGGCCGCAAGCCGGGCACGTCTGGCTGGTGTGCTGCGCTGGCACGGCCAGCAACATGCCGCCGTTCCACCCAAGCTTATAGCCAAGCTGGCGGCGAAACTCGCCCCATCCCTGATCGAGGATACGGAGCGTGTCAAACTATTTGAGACAGTATTTACAGATTGTTTAGGGAGCATTCTTCGGTCTGCTCGTTGGTGCCAATGTCCATTTTGGGCATGTTGATTCCGGCTTCGGTTGGCAGAGCCGGCG
>NZ_WHJF01000611.1:0-252 GCF_011682185.1 Massilia genomosp. 1 | reverse complement strand
ACCGGTCGATGAGCACATCATGATTGACCCGATCAAAGAATTTCTCAAGATCGACGTCCACCACGATTCGGAAGCCGTCCTGCACATGTTGCTGTGCTGCGAGCACCGCGTCACGCGCCCGACGGCCCCCCCTGTGTCAAACTGTTGTGAGACAACTTCATAACTCTAATTAAGGAAGTTGGTACCCACATGGAATCGAATATGACACCAGCAGCAGGACGCATCCAAGACGATATCGATGGTTTTTCTGAC
>NZ_WHJF01000610.1:0-252 GCF_011682185.1 Massilia genomosp. 1 | reverse complement strand
GACATTCCGCTGGCGCCGCGCGAGGTTGTCGAGCACCAAGTCCTGGAACAGGTTTGCCGCTGCGGCCGGGTGCACGTCGGCGCCTTTCCCGGCGCGGTCACGGAGACAGTGCAATACGGCCCGAACGAGCCTCTTGCAAAACTAGCGGAACGGATGAAAATTGCTTGGCAGCGCAAGCGAAAAGGTGGGAGTGGGCGCCCATTTCTGGCATGATTTAGTTTCTGAAGCTTAATCAAAACGCCCACACCATGA
>NZ_WHJF01000060.1:0-42532 GCF_011682185.1 Massilia genomosp. 1 | reverse complement strand
TGACGACGGTACACCTCAATCCCGAAAAAAGTGTCACGGAAGCCGTCACCAAAAAGGAGAAAAATCAAGCACTCAAAAAAGCAGCGTAAAAATCGTATTTAGGCGACAACTAGCTTGCAAATTTCCGATGATGACCGGTCCACATGCACACGGATGTATCCCAGGTTTCATCAGGAAGCGGCACCAGGGTCTCCCCGTAGCGCTCGATGAAGCCCTCGATTTGCATCGCGGTGTTTGCCGGCACCGGTGCGACGCCCGGTACGCCGGCAGCGAGTTGATAGTCATGGCGCACAAAGGCGTCCACAATGTGCAGGATGACAGGACGCCATGCCGAGGGAATCGGTCGCTGATTGTCGTCTTTTACTGCCGCAATTTCATTAGGCATATGATTGGCTTACGTCTTTTAACTCACCACAGTGAGGGCGGTTCAAGCACAAAGGACTGTGGGACCAACCACGTCTAAAGGAACGGGTGCCCGTCTTACCACATCCAATTCAACACACCAGCAGTTCTCGACAAAAAAAACCTGTCGGTCGCGCTACCATATACCGCTCGCCGGGGGCGATATCTGCCCCTGGAGAAATATGAAATACTTCGGATCTTCGCGCTCGAAGATCTCTTTACCGCCGCCCATGTAAGCGCGCACCAATTCATCCGCAGCGCGGTAACTGTTATCCAATTCCAGCTGGCATTGGCCTAATCGCAAATGTAGAAACGGGTTCCCGATCGCACCTGTGCAATGCATTGCATCCGACAAAACTTCTCGTCCTTGTGCGAAGCTCTTCGCATGGAAATAGACGTCGCCAAGCCCAGCCAGGATGCCTGCCGTTTCACGATATTCTTCGCGTGGCTCCGGAATAAGCGACAACGCCTCCGAGAAATTCCGAAAGGCGTGATCCAGCTCCCCAATCTCGATAAGAACATCTCCCTCGTCGCAAATCTCTTTCACCTCCACTGCCAGCTTGCCGTCCAGTTCCATCGCTTCTACTTCCTCCATGATTGACATTTTGTTGCAGGTAACCGTCAGTCGCCTTGCCAACGCCATGGCCAATGGCCTTGATCATCCGGCCGTTCTCCCCTTGTACTCGTTTGGGATCACTGATATTGCCCGACTCCGGCATACGTTGCGCCGGCAGGCATGGCGAGCAGGCGGCCGATTACCTCGTTAACTGCAAGCACAAAAGTTTCTCGAACTGACATACCTTCGTGATGGCAACCGGTACTTCAAGCTTGCTTACGCAAGTGCAAGCACAAGCATCACGGCGCGACGATATTGCGCGCCACCCGGAATCCCACGATATCGTTGCTCAGCTGCGCCGAAAACCCGTTGCGCAGCGCCGAGCGCAGATAGCGCGGATTGTACAGCCACGAGCCGCCGCGCAGGATGCGCCGGCTCTGGTCGCCGCCCTGCTCCCAGGCGTCGCCGCTGTTCGGCGCGCCCTGGTAATTGTCATGCACCGTGTCTTGCACCCACTCCCACACATTGCCATGCATGTCGTACAGCCCCCACGGATTGGGCCCGAACAGTCCGCCGCGCGTGGTGCCCTGGCGGTACTCGCCCTTGGGACTGCCGTTGTAGGTGTAGTTGCCGTCGTAGTTGGCCAGGCTGGTGTCGATCTCGTCGCCGAAGCTGAATGCGGTCTTGGTGCCGGCACGGCAGGCGTATTCCCACTCCGCCTCGCTCGGCAGGCGGTACACCTGGCCGGTCTGCTCGCTCAGCCAGCGCACGTACAGCTGCGCGTCGTGCCAGGTCACGCCCACCACCGGATGGTCGTCGGCCTGGGCGAACCCCGGCTCGGCCCAATTGACCTCGCCATGCGGTTGCCAGCCGGTCGCGCGCACGAACTGGCGCCATTCGCCCACCGTCACCGGAAAGCGCCCCATCGCCAGCGGCTGCTCGATGCCGACCCAGTGCTGCGGCGTTTCGCGCTCCACCCACGCTTGCTGCGAGCCGGCCCGCATCGCGATCTTGCGCTCGTGCTCCGGGGACCCCATCTGGAAGCGCCCGGTCGGCAGCAGGACCAGTTCCGGCCCCGTCCCCGTCCCGTCCAGGAAGCGGTCGCGCAGCACGCCTTCAGTATCGGCCACCGGACTGCCTTGCTCGGGCGGCGGGGCCGACGATTCGGCCACGCTGCGTTCGGCCATCTCTTCGCGTGCGCGCTGCTGCTCGGCGCGATACGCCGCCACCGCCTTGGCCTGCATCGCCTTGCGCTGCTGTTCCTCGCGCGCCTTGCGCTCCGCCTCAAAGTCGGCCTCGCGCCGCTCGCGCAGTTGGCGGCTCAATGCTTCCTTGCGTTCGCGCTTGGCCGCATCGGCTTCCGTGCGGGCGATCGCCTCCTGCTCCTTGCGCTGCTTTTCCTTGAGCAGATGCGCCGCGGCGGCAGCTTCCGCCTCAGCCTTGCGCTGCAGCGCCAGCTGCCTGGCGCGTACTTCGTCCTGCGCGCGCTGGGCCGCCTGCCGGGCGGCGTGCGCAAGCCGTTCCTGCGCCTGTTGCGCCGCATGCTGGTCCGCCAGTTCCTGCGGCGACGGCCCGACCGCGCCGCGCAGGGCGGCCAGCAGGTCCGGCACCGTGAGCGGGCGCTGGTCAGGGTCGAAGGCAAACCCGCTGCGCAGCGCGTCCCATTCGCGCGCGGACAAGGCCTCGGGCCGTGGCGGCTCGTGACTGGCGCTGCGCGGACCGTCGAACGGCATGTGCCCTTCCACCATCTGGTAGATCATCACCGCCACCGCATACACGTCGAGCGCGCGGCTCGGCTGGCGTTGCAGGGTGCCCGCTTCCGGCGCGCGGTAGCCGGCGGTGCCCGAATTACCGGGCGCTTCGAGCCCGATGCTGCTCGCGCTGCTGCGCGCACGCGCGGCGATGCCGAAGTCGAGCAGCTTGATCTCGCCCTTTTTGGTGACGAACACATTGCCCGGCTTGATGTCGCGGTGAACCAGCTTGTGCTTGTCCCACGCGTACTGCAAGGCCTCGGCGATCGGCGCCAGCAATTCCTGCACGCGCGCCAGGGTGAGTGGCCCTTCACGCGCCAGCAGGCTGTCGAGGTCCTCGCCTTCCAGGCATTCCATGATGATGAAGTAGCTCGACGTGGCCGGGTCCTGCGCCCATTCGTAGACCCGCACGATGTGTTCGTGCGCCAGGCGGCGCGCCTGGGTCGCTTCTTCGATCAGCAGTTTGGCGTGGGTGGCGCTTTGCGTCAGTTGCGGCGGCAGGATCTTGAGCGCGACCATCGCGCTGTGACCGAGTTCGGCGTGCGTGGCCAGGTCCATCGCCTGCCACACCTGGCCCATGCCGCCCTGCGCAATGAGCTGTTCGAGACGGTAGCGGCGGTTTTGCGGACCGATCTCCTGGCCCACCATCAGCCCGATCTCGGTGCCCTGGCGGATGTGGATCGCCGGCGCCATGGGCGTGCCGCTGCCGCCGGGCGGCGCGTACTCCGCGTCCAGGATGGCGTTCTTGCGGCTGTCGAATTCCTGCTGGCTTAACAGGCCGTCTTCGTGCAGGCTGCGCAGTTCGCGGATCTTGTCTCTTGCCGTTTGCATCTGTCCTGTCAAGCTTGGATCGCGGCGCCGCATTCGGCGCAGAATTTGTCAGTGGGACCGGCGCGGTGCCCGTTAATGCACATGCGGCACACGCGCACCTGCGCTTGCGCGGCCTGATCATAGCCTACCCTCGCCCCGCCCTGCGCCACGCCGATGCCCAGACCCGACTGCGAAGCCAGCGCCGCCTTGTTCACGTCGTTCTGCATCCCCAGCAAGTCGAGCTGGTGGCGCCGGTCCTTGTCCACTTCGGCGTCGCGCAGGGCGCGTTCGCGCAGGGCCCGTTCCTGCGCGCCGCGCGCCGCTTCGGCCGGCGTGACGCTGTAGGTCGCCGCCACCACCGACGCCAGCGCCGCCAACTGGTGCGGCGTCATGCTGGCGTGAACCTGGGTTTTCATCACGTCGGCCAGCGCCAGCGCGTTCGGGCCGGCCGCCAGCGCCACCTTGCCGGTGTCGCTCAAGGCGCCGATGGTCGAGACGCGACTGATCTCGATGCGCGCCAGCTCCGCCTCGTGCGCCTGCTGGGCGAACTGCGTTTCGCGCTCGTGCCCGAGGCGCTTGAGTTCCTGCTGCCAGGCCGCTTCCTGCTCCTGCCGGCGCAGCGCGTGGCGCTTTTCTTCGGCTTCCAGTTCGATCTGCTGCGACTGGCGCGCATGGCGGCCGTCGGCGTCGATCGTGCGCAGCAGTTTTTCGTGCTGGGCGATCGCATCGTGCTGCGCGCCGCCGCGGCGCAGGGTCTCGATCTTCTGGTTGATCTGTTCCGCGTCGGCCCTGGCGCCCGCATCCTTGAGCATGTCGGCGCGCAGCAGGTCGCGCTTGCGGTCCAGCGCCAGTTCTTCTTCCCATTCGGCGATGCGCTCGGTCTCGCGCTTGTAGGCGGCGTTGGCCAGCGCCAGCGACTGCCACTGGGCGGTGTGCTGTTCCTGTTCCAGTGCCGCCTGGCGCTCGGCGGCGGCTTTTTGTGACTGGTGCAGGCGCAAGAGCTCCGCGCGCTTGCGCGTTTCGTCCTCGATCCCCAGCGCCTGGGTGATCTTGTTCTGGATCTGCTGCTGCAGCAACTGGTGCGAAAAACGCTGCTGCGCCAGCTGGCGCATCTCCAGCGCGCCCTGCTGCGCCACTTCGAGTTCGGTGCGCATCCGAATCTGGGCCAGGTGGCGCAGGTGGTCCCACTCGGTCGACTCGTCTGCGCGCGCCGCGCCCTTCTTGGCCAGTTCGTGTTCCAGCTCGGTGACGATGTCGCCGGCGCCGCGCTCGATGGCCTGCTTGCGGTTCTTCGACTCGACGATGCGGCCATACAGGTCGATTTCGCGCGCGCGCAGCGCTTGCAGGCGCTCGGCGTTCTGCAAGGTCAGTCCGGCTTTTTCGATGCTGTCGTCCTGGCGCAGTTCCTGGCGGCGGTAGCGCAGGCGGTTTTCCTGCTCCTCGACCCGGATGCGCTGCCATTCTTCGTCGTTGTATAACTGGTCGAGCTGTTTCGCGTGTTCGAGCTTGACGTGGCGCTCGTCGGCCACCAGCCACAGGGTGCCGATGCGCGCCTGGTGGGCGTCGAATTTATCGTGGCGCAGGGCCAGCGTATCGACCTGCGCCACCGCCAGCCCGAACTGGGCCAGGCGCAGCTTGAGCGCACCTTGCAGGCGCTCGTCTAGCTGCGCTCGCAGGTCGGGGTTGCCCGACATGTCGCGGATCGACTGGCCGGCGATGAATTCGGCCGCCAGCTGGCGCACCGAGGGCGCCAGCAGTTCGCGCAGGTGCTCCGTCGTCACCGCGCCCGGCATGGTCATGAAGTGCCGGGCAAAGGCGCTGACCTGTTCGATCTTCACGCTCACCGTACACTGCGCGCCGATGGCCAGGTGCTCGGACGTTTGCAGGTCGTCGAACGAGAATTCGACCGGCATGGCGGCGGTGCGCGTGATCAGGATTTCGGCGTGCTGGTTGCGCAGCAGGTGGTTCAGGCGCGTGAAAAAGCCCTCGATCTCGTATTCGCCCTGCGGCACCTCGGTCGCCTTGTCCGCCTGGAGGATGTAGGCGCGCGTGGTGGCCGGCACCCGCAAGGTCTTGACGAACAGGCCGGAAAGCCGCTCGACGCCGAAAAACACCGCCAGTTCGTCGGGGCCGGGAATCCAGCGGTTCTCGCGGAACACCGGTTCGTTGCGCGGCCCGCCCAAAGTCAGCCCGCACCTGGCGCAATAGCCCGCATCGCCGGCATTGCGATGCTCGCAACGCGGACAGGTGACGCCGCCAAAACCAAACATCTGGAACATATCGACTCCTGGTTGTTCAACTTGCACCATTTTTTACGAAACCTGGCACGGCCGTCACGATTTTAGCAGGGGACAAGGCGCACCACCGTCGCGCACACCGGCCCTCGCCGTTTCTCTTGAACGGGTGTTCAAATAATCCCGATCCGCTCCACCAGCGCCACGCTGGTGCCGCGTGCGCGCAGCGCGTCGGCAAAACCCGGCGCCAGCGCGCTTTCCCATGCCTTGGGCAGCAAGATCCGGTCGCCGGCCACGCTTTGCTGCAAAATCAGTTCGCACTTCGGCGCGCAGCCTTCCACCGTATCGACCCGTCCCGCGTGCCAGGCGCCCGAGCAGCCGCTCGCGATGACCCGCCCGCGCGCCAGGAATTCGCGTCCACGCGCCATGCGGTCGGCCATCACCAGCGCCAGTTCGAACGAATTACCCTGGAAGCGCGCCTGGCCGAAGCGCACCACGGTGCGCCAGCGACCCAGCGCGCGGCCGTCGAAATGGCGCGCCCCGGCCAGCGCCTGGCGCACCGCCAGCAACTGGACCGGGTCGAGCCCGGGCGCGGCGATGCTCTCCTCCTCCTCGCCCCCGGTTCCGGCCCCGGCCAGCGGATACACATTCACCTCGACCCAGCACAAGCTGTCGTTGACGCCGCCGCTGTGCAGCGGGAACCAGGCGCGCGCCGAGGCCACGCTGGCCGCGCCGTCGGGTTGCCCGGTCAGCGCGCCCAGCCAGCCCAGGCCATCCGGCCCGCCCAGCAGCGCGTGCGCCGGGGCGTTGGCCACGTCATGGCCGCCGATGCGTCCCAGTTGCCATTGCTCGGACCAGCCGTTGGCCAGCACCGGGCCGCTCGGGCGCCACACGCCGCGCGCCATGCGGTCGGCCAGCACCACGGCCAGTTCCCAGTCGCGTTCATGGCGCCCGGGAGAGCGGTCGATGCTGATGACCACCTGCTCGCGGCTGTCGGAACAGCCTTCGGTCAGGCGCGCCAGGCGCACCACCTGTTGCATGCGTTCGGCCAGGGCGGCGTCGCCGGCGCCGCTGCATTTGACGTCGGCGCGGCCGGCGCGCGGGCGCACGGTGGCGCTGACAGTCAGCAGTGCGCCGCCGGCCAGCACGCTGCGGCATTCGGCCCCGTGGCGCGTGCTGGCTGAGTTCTCGGTCGCGATGGTCATGCCGGCTCGCTTTCGGGGAGAACAATGGCCACGCGGCGCGCGGCGCATTCGCATTCGAGGTTGGCGATGATGCGGTCGGCGTCATCGAACAGCGCCGCCAGGTCGGTATCCCCGGCCAGTCCCAGGCGTGCCAGCAAGGCCCAGGCTTCGTCCAGCGCGGCGCCGGCGCGCAGGCTGTGGCGCGCGCGGGCCAACTGGCGGCCGGCCGGCAGCATCTCGCCCGGCGCGGCCAGCTCCAGCGCCGGCATGGTGTTGACCGACAGGCTCACGCTGTCGAGCCGCTGCAGCAGCGCCGCATGCCGCTGGAACAGCGCCTGGCCGGGCGGCAGCACCGCCATGCGCATGCCGTGCATGACGCAAGGCAGCTCGAGGAACAGGCGGCGCAGCGCTTTGGCGTCGGCGCCGATGGCGTCGGACGGCGCGCCGATCGGCACGCCCTGCTCCGGCGCCGCCGGCGCGTCCGCCACGCCGACGGCGCGCGCCAGCAGCATCTGCGCGTAGTCGATCCGGTCGCCCAGGTCCACCGGCATGCAATCGTCGACGCTGATGCCGAAGCGCGTATATAACAGTTGATTGAAGCCGCCGCGAAAGGTGTTCCATTCGTCCAGCGTGGTGCATGGGGGCAGCGCCAGGTGACCGAGCGCCAGTTCGCGCTGGAGCGCGCCCTCGATCGTCGCCGCGAACTCGCACACCCCGAGCGTGTCGCCCGCCTCGCTGGCCAGGAACAGGTCGAAGCGCTGCTGCGCCACGCGCGGATCGGGACCATCGACGGCGAACGACAGGCGCAGGCCCAGTTCGGGCGCGGCGGCGAACGGCGCCAGGTCGACAGCATACGGCCCGGGATGAAAGCAGAATGCGTTCTCGGTCTCGGCCAGCACCATGCGGCTGCCTTCGGTTACGCGGCGCGTGTGACCGCCCTGGCCGGCCACCACGCCGGTACAGCCCTTCGGCACCGTGCAGCCGGAGCCCATGCGCAGCGCCAGCGTGGCCGTGCCCAGCGCCGTGGTATCGGGCGGGGTGGCTTTGGGGTGGCGTTTGAACAGCCCGATCATGGTGTTTCTCACGCGTGTACCGGTTCCACCGCGAAGCGCGCGCCGCACTGCTGGAAATGCGATGCGGGCGCGCCATCGAAGCGCCAGCCGCATTCCAGTTCGCCGTCGCCATCGAGCCGGCCTTGCAGCAGGATGGCCCCGTCGCCGTCGACCACGCGCAGCATCGCTTGCTCGCGCAGCAGGCGCGCGGCGAACGGCGCGGCGGCGTCGAGCGAGAGGATCAGGCGCCAGTCGGCATCCTGGGCCACGAAATGCAGCGTCCAGTGGCCGTCGTCGGTCAGCAGGCGCGCCAGGTCGGCGCCATCGGAGGCGGCGCGCAGCATGCCGGCGCTGCCGTTCCAGGCGTCGTCGTTGGCCGCGCGCGCGGCGCCGCGCCGCCCGATCGCCAACTGGCGAAAGCGGCGCAAGGTCAGCGGCGAAGCACGCAGGGCCGCCAGTTCCGCGCTGTTCAAGGGGTGGCTGGCGTCGATGGCGGCGAGCAGCACGGCGTCGGCCAGCATCAGGCGATCGCCCTCCACGCGCGGCGACAGCAGCAGGCGTTCAAGCAGCTTGCGCTCCGGTCCCTGGTTCATTTTCACATCATTCTCCTTCATGGAACAGCGTCGAGCAGGCTGGCGATGGCGGCGTCGCGGCGCTTGCGCAGGGTGGGCAGCGAGACCTGGTCCAGCAGCGCCAGTTGCTGCATGGTCGGCAGCTCGCCGGTGGCCGGGTCCAGCCATTCGCCGGGATAGCTGTCGTCCTGCCCACCGATCATCTTGAGGTACACGGCGAGGCGCACAGGCAGCGACGTGGCCGCCAGTGCGCGGGCGCTCCAGCTGCCGTGCTCCTGCGCCGCCCACGCCAGTTCCATGAAGCGGGGGGGCAGTGAAAGGCTGGCGGCGATCGCGCTGTCGTACAGGACCGGCTGCGGCGCCTCGGGCGAGGCCGGATCGGGGTCCGCGCCGTCGCTGTCAGGCGCCACCTCCGGCAGGATGCGGCTCTCGCCCTCTTCGACGGCGGCGTCGGCCACCCGCCACAGGTCTTCGAGCCAGTTGGCCGCTTCGCCGGCGTCGTGCAGCCAGTCGCTGTCGCGGTTGGACGACAATTCTTCGTAGTCGCCGATCTCGAGCAGCATGGCGCCGATCTTCTCGGGGCTGGTTTTCAGGTTGGCGAAGCGCTTCGATTTGGTGTGCAACGGCCCCGCGCCGCCGCCGAAGCGTTCCAGCGACTCGCTCCAGCGCAGCACCCACTCGGCCTTGCAGGCGCCGATGGAGCGCATCTGGCGCACTTCGATCGGCATCGCCGTCACCTCGCGTCCGAGAATGGCCGCCACCTGCGCCGCATGTTCGCGCCAGCCGCCGAAAATGCGCGCGATGTCGCTGTAGGCGGTGTCGAGCATGCGGTACGCATACATCTTGTTAGGGCTGCAAGCGCGCCCGCAGGCGGCCTGGTAGTTGTCCGAATCGACTTTATCGCGCACGCCCGCGTACATATCGTTGACCTTTTTGCGCAACATGGCGTCGCCGCCGGGCGCGGCCCAGAACGGGCCGATTTTCCGGTGTTCGTTGACCACCGCGGCGGACAAGGCAGCCCAGTCGGCGGGGCGCGCGCGCAGCTCGTACAACAGGCTCAGTGCCAGTTCGAGCACGCTTTCGCCATAGCTGTTGGCGCTCGCTGCGGCACGCGCCGAGCGCGCGCACGCATGCAGCGCTTCGGCCGTCAGGTCGACATATTCGGCCAGGGTATCTGGCGCGTCCAGCAGGCGCGCCGGCGCCAGAACCGCGAACGCCTCCAGGGAGCAGTGCCCAAGCAGTTTGCGCACCTGTTCCCAACCCTGCTCCTGATACCGGGTTCCCGGCAAGCGCATACCATCCCCATCGTTGTTTCAGCATCAAAATAATGCCATACAACCGGGATCGGCAAGGCGCGCTTGAAACGCCTATTTACCCTTCTGTTCTGGATTGCGCGCCGCCATCGCCCCCAGCACGGCCGCCACGATGGGCGCCGCGTGCTCGCCCCCGGTGGCGTCGGAATGACTGACAAAGGCCGCCAACGCCAGGCGCCGGGTCTGGCCCGGCAGGCTGCCCGGCTCCAGCCAGCCGGTGAACCACACCGTGGCCAGGTCGCGTCCATCGACGACGAAAGGCGAGGTGCCGGTCTTGCCGGACAGGCCACGCCGCACCGCCGCCAGGTGCGCGCCGCGAAAGGCGCCGGCCGCCGTGCCGCTGTCGACCACGCCCTTCATCCCGGCCCGCACCCGGTCCAGGCGCACGCCGAGCGCCGGCGTGGCGCCGGCAAGCGCGTCGCGGCCGTCGAGCGCGAGCAGCAGGCGCGGGGCGATCACCCTGCCTTCGCCCACGGCGCCGGCCACCAGCGCCATTTGCAGCGGCGTGACCTGCATGCGCAGGCCGATCGCCATCTGGCGCAGCTCGTGGCGCGTGTGAATCGGATCGATGTGGGCGGCGCTCGCTTGCAGCGCGTCCCAGCTTGACCATGAAAAATCGGGCGGCAGCAAGCCGCCATCGAGGCGCGCGGCCTGCTCGAAGCCGAGCAGGTGCGCCATCGCCACGATCGGGCGCACGCTGTCGAGCGCCCCGCCGTCTAGCGCCTGCAGGTCGGGCGCGCCGCCGTCCGGCCGCCCGAACAGGCTGCGGTCGCTCAGTTCACCGGACCAGGCGAACCAGGTATTGAGGCTGTAGGTCAGCGCCTGCGACAAGCCAAGACGCCCATCCTGGGCGCGCCGGTCCAGGTGCTGGTCCTTGTAGTTGGTGATGTGGGCCAGTCTGGTATCGAGCGGATAACTGGCCGCGTTGGTCTGGAAGGCGAAGCCCTTCGACTGCGCCATGCGGTTGATCGCCGGCAGCGGCAGGCCGGCCAGCAGCGCTTCGAGCTGCGGGTCGCGCCTGGCGGCCAGTTCCAGCCCCAGCGCACTGATCACCTTGAAGGTCGAACCGGGGCTGCGGTGGGCGCCGCCATCGTGCTGCAAGGCCGGCAGGCGCAACGGGCTGCGGGCAGGATTGGCGCGGTCGAAATCGCGCACCTCGTTCCAGTTGGCCGGGGTGACGGCGCCGCCGCCGGCGCCGGCCGCCGCCAGCACGTCGCCGCTGGCGGTATCGAGGATGACCAGGCCGGCCTGGCGGCCCGGCGTCACCGCCTGCGCGCCGCTGCAGGCGCCGCCGTTCCAGTGGCCGCGCCGCATGCCGATGCACTCGAGCGCCTGCTGGCTGGCCGTTTGCAGGGCCAGGTCGAGGGTCAGGCGCGCCTGGTGGGTCGCGCCATCCGGCGCGGGCAGGCGCGCCAGCATGCCGGCCACGCTGTTGGCGTGTACCGCGCGGATGCCGAGCAGCGGCGCCAGTCCCGCATCGAGCGCCGCGCGGCTTGGCTCGCCGCCGCTCCAGAGGACCGTGCCGTGACGGTCGGCCAGGGTCACCGACGCCAGGATCGTGGCGCGCGCGGTGGCGCTGTTGGCCGCCAGCGGCTGCCATGCCAACTGGCCGCCGGCCACGCGCAGGTGGCGATACTGCTGGTCGCCCGCGAGACCGGCCATGCGCAGCGGCGCGGCGCTCAGGGTGATGCCGCGCGCGCCGGGCTGCACGTCCAGCACCAGCGACTGGACCGACCCAGCCGAGGGGCAATCGCGCCCGCTGCAGGCGTCGCGGGGCTGGCCGCGCAGGCGCGCGCCGTCCACCGACAGCAGGCGCCCGACCAGCATCAATTCGATCGCCTGGCCGGCTTGCGCGGCACGCGGTAGCGCAAGCGTCAGGCGCGCGGGCGCACCGGCGGCGGCGTCCGGCCAGGCTTTGACGCGGGTCCATGGCGCCCAGCCTTGCGGCACATCGGCGAACAGGCGCGCGGCCGCCGGCGGCATCGACGCGGTGGTGGAGGCCGGCGCGCTGGCCACGCTGGCCTGCCACTGGCCGCCCTGCTGCGGCTTCATGCGCCACGCCAGCAGGCGCCGTTCGCTGTTGAACACCTGGACCTGTTCGCGCACATAGTCGCCATCGGCCATGCGGTACAGGCGCTTGAGCAGCTTCAGGGAATCGGGATCGAGGCGCGCACCGGGCCAGCCGTCCAGTTGCGCGGCGCGCGTGCCGTCGCCGGCCGCCTGCCATGCCGCCAGGTCGCGCGGCGCCAGTTCCGCCAGTCCGCCGGAACCCAGGCGCACCAGGCCATGCTGCTGCAAGGCCTGGAACAGGGCCTGGTCTTCCAGGCTGGCGCGCGGCAGCAGCGGCACCTGGTAGCGCCCGGGCGAGAACCACGCCGACACGGCCGGCCCTTCGGCCGGAAAGGCCACCACCAGCGCCTTGGCGGCGCTGGCGACGTCACCCGTGCGGAAAAGCTGCACCAGCAGTTCGCCGGCCTGCGGACAGCGCTTGCTGGCGCGGCGCTGGAAGCGCAAGGCGGCGTCTTTCCAGACCAGCCAGCCCTCGCGCCGCAGTCCGGCCGCGCCGCGCGCGCCCCCAGCGGCGAGTACACCCTCGCCGACCCAGCGCATGGCCGGCTGCGCCCCGCTCCATTCGAGCCGCAATGGGGCGGCATAGTCGGCCAAGGCCCTGCCGCTCAGTTGTACTTGCGGCATGCCCGCCACGTCCGGCCCGGCCAGGGCGATGTTACGCAGCGTGACCGGGCTGGCCGAGGCGTCGTTGCGGGCAACCCAGCGCGCCACGTCGGCGAAGCGGTAGCCGATGCGCAGCGGAAGCAGGCGCGCATTGGCGGGACCCTGCATGTGCGTACACAGGTCGATCCGCACCGGCGGCGCGCTGCGCAGCCCGGATGCGATCAGCAGCGTTCCGCCAGCATGGGACGTGACGCCGATGCCGGGTTGCGGCGCCACGCTAAATTGCGCTCCGGGCAAGGCGCCCTGCAAGGCATCGGCCGATGCCGGCAGGCCGGCGGCGTGCAGGATGGCGGCGCCCGGTTCCGATGACGCGGCCAGGTGGCGCGCGTGGGCGCTGATCAGCAGCGCGCCCGCACAGGCGGCGATGACGCCGGCCGCGCCGATCCAGTGCGCGGACGTGAGCGCAAACGTGCGCGGCGCCACCGTTTGCCGCGCCCCCTGGCGCAAGTGGCGCGCGCGGCGCCATGCCGTCCGCCGTCCGGAGAACGCCTGCACAACCGAATCGAGCCAGCCTGTCATCATCTCTCCGCACATTCCGTGGCACGCCTCGCGCGTGGCCTGCCTGGCACTAAGTAAGTGTGCAGAAATTCTTGTCATTTCCAGCTTCCATAAGCGGCGCCTTGCTGTGTTGCCCACCGCTAGCAGTACACGCACTGCGTCGCGGCGTGCGCCTTGCAAGGCATCCGCTTCTGTTCGCTATAAATGACGATAATTTCTGCACACTTACTTAGCGGGGGGCGCAGCGAAACCATGCAAGCTTGCCAACTGTGCAAGCTTGCCGGCCCACGTAACGGAACTTACGTTTGCCCCGGATTCTGTTTCAATTGTAAGCAGGTGAATCAATGGTCTGGAAGCGCCGGGCGCCTTGCTATATTGAACTCATAGGAATTCACAAGGAGAAGTAAAAATGAAGCGTACCCTGACCTTTGCAGCACTGATCACCCTTGGCGCCGCCGGTTTCATGCCGCTGCCGTCGGTCGCTCAAACTGACTTCCGCGTGATCATCAACACCGCCCCGCCCGCACCGCGCTTCGAAAGCGTGCCGGCGCCACGCAGCGGCTACGTGTGGGCGCCCGGTTTCTGGAACTGGGAAAACAACCGCCACGTCTGGACCGCCGGCCACTGGGAAAGCGCGCGCAGCGGCTACGAATACCGCCGCACCGAATGGATCCGCGATAACAACAGCTATCGACTCAACCAGGGCGGCTGGCAGCAGGTGTCGCAGCAAAACTACGCGGTAGTGCGCGTCGCGCCGCCACCGCCACGCTATGAACGCATGCCGCGCCCACGCGCCGGCCATGTGTGGGTTCCCGGTCACTGGGAATGGCGCGGCAACCGCCACGCCTGGATCGGCGGCCAGTGGATGCGCGAACGCGCAGGCTATGTGTACTCGCAGCCGGCCTGGGTCCAGCGCGATGGCAACTGGTACATGGAACCGGCCCGCTGGAGCCGCCATGGCGAAGGCCGCGACCGCGACCGTGACGGCATCCCGGACCGCCTCGAAGGGCGCGACCGCGACCGCGACGGCATCCCGGACCGCCTGGAAGGGCGCGACCGTGACCGCGATGGGGTACCCGACCGCCTCCAAGGGCGCGACCGCGACCGCGATGGGGTGCCGGACCGCCTGGAACACCGCGACCGCGACCGTGACGGCGTGCCCGACGCCTACGACCGCGATCGCGACAACGACGGTGTACCGAACCGCGCCGACCGCGACCGCGATGGCGACGGCGTCCCGAACCGCCGCGACAGCCGTCCCGACAATCCGCGCCGCGATTAATCCGGTATAGTTTTCAACAAGCGCCAGCCCGGCTACCCGGCTGGCGCTTTTTTCATGCCCCATCTTGCGCCGTGCGCGCACGTTCATCCGTCGCAAGCGCGTCACCTTGGCGACAATTTGCCGTTGCGGGTATGCTGTCGCCATGACCAAACTCAACCTTTTGCTGGCGGCCGCCTTCAAGTCCGAACGCAGCGCCAGCCGCAAGCTTGCCGCGCGCACCGGCATCGGCGAAGAACAAGCCTTGCGCGCCACGCTCCTGCAACGCGCCGGCGCGCACGGCCTGGCGCACCTGCTGGAGCAACGCGCCGCGCTGGCGGCGAGCGAAACGGCGCGCCTGGCCGCGCGCGACGCCAGGCGCGCACTGGCGCGCAACGCCACCACCGGCAAGCACGATGGCCCGCCGTGCGCCTGGCGCGCCTGGTTCGACGGCTCGGCCCACCCCAATCCGGGACGCTGCGGCATCGGCGCCCTGCTCACCGGCCCGGCCGGCGAACTGGTCGAAATCGCGCAGCCGGCCGGCTACGGCAACAGCAGTGAAGCGGAATACCTGGCGCTGATCGCGGTGCTCGAAGCGGCGCTCGCCATCGGCGCGCGCGGCTTGAGCGTGCATGGCGACAGCCGCGTCGTGATCGACGATGTGAATGGCCCCGCGTCGGCCGGCGCGCCATCGCTGCGCGCATACCGTACACGCGCGCAGGCGCTGCTGGCGCGGATCGACGACGCCTGCGTGCGCTGGCTGCCGCGCCACAAGAACCAGGCCGCCGACGCCCTCTCGCAGCGCGCCGTGGCCGCGTTCGGACCAGCGGACATGGCATAATCGCTCCCCCTACCAGGAGCATGCAATGACCACCGACCAACTGAGTACCTGGCAGCCACGCCTGCAGGCCCTGGCCAGCGCCACCTGCGGCGACGACGGCGCCCACGACATCAATCACCTGCACCGCGTCTGGCGCAATGCGCAGGCGCTGCTGGCCAGCCACCCTGACGCCGACGCGCTGGCCGTGATGGCGGCGTGCTACCTGCATGACCTGGTCAACCTGCCCAAGAACCATCCGCAGCGCGGCATGGCGTCACGCCGCTCGGCCGAACTGGCGCGGCGCGAACTGGCCGCCATCGGCTTCCCGGACGCGAAGCTCGACACGGTGGCCCACGCCATCGAAACCCACAGCTTTTCGGCGGCGCTGCCAGCGCACACCATCGAAGCGAAGCTGGTGCAGGATGCCGACCGCCTCGACGCCCTGGGCGCCGTGGGCCTGGCGCGCCTGTTCTATATCGCCGGCCAGATGGGCAGCGCGCTGGCCCATCCCGACGACCCGCTGGCCGAGCGCCGCGAACGCGACGACCGCGCCTATGCGCTCGACCATATCGAAGTCAAGCTGGCCAGGCTGCCAGGGATGATGCAGACCGCCGCCGGGCGCGCGCTGGGAGCGGCCCGGCTGGCGCAACTGACGACCTTCCGGGCCGCCTTCGCGCAGGAATGGACTTTAGAGCCTATCCCAGTAGATCGGAGTCGCAGCTGACGCGCCTGGCAAACGCGGGCTGCGTTGCTCGTCGTTGCATGGCTAGCCATGCGGCCTCCTCGCGCCTTGCCCGCGCTTGCCATGCATCGCCATCCGCTTCCCCCGATCTACTGAGATAGGCTCTTGTAGGCACGGCCGCGCTCGCAACTGGCGGAGTAGGCTAAGATACGGCTTCCCCTTTCGCGCCCGCCCCGGGCTTTTCTCCATGAGCAGTAGTCCCGCCGCCGCACCTGTCGCCCCCCTGCCCCCGACCAGCCTCAATTTCGTGCTGGTCGCGGTCTTCATCGACATGCTCGGCATTGGCCTGATCATTCCGGTCATGCCGGCGCTGGTCGGCCAGTTCGTGCATGGGCGCGATGAACAGGCCTTCTGGTTCGGCGTGCTGGCCATGGTGTTCGGGCTGATGCAGTTCATCTTCATGCCCATGCTGGGCGCCATCAGCGACCGCGTGGGACGGCGCCCGGTGATGCTCTACTCGATGGCCGGCATGTGCCTGAACTTCCTGTTTACCGCCTGGGCGCCCAACCTGGCCTTCATGTTCATCGGCCGCGTGATCGGCGGGATGTCCTCGGCCAGCATGTCGGTCGCCTCGGCCTATGCGTCCGACATATCGACCCCCGAAACGCGCGCCAAAAGCTTCGGCAAGGTGGGTGCCGCCTTCGGCCTGGGCTTCATCTGCGGCCCGGCGCTGGGCGGCATGCTCGGCGAAATCAACCTGCAACTGCCGTTCTACGTGGCCGCCGCCCTGTGCGCCGCCAACTTCGTCTACGGTTACATCGCCGTGCCCGAGTCGCTGCCGCTGGCGCGCCGCTCGGCGTTTACGATCGCGAAGATCAATCCCTTCTCGTCGCTGCTCAAACTGGTGCGCCGCACCGACATCCGCGCGGTGGTGATCGTGTTCGCCCTGACCAGCTTCGCCCAGATGATGCTGCAGTCGACCTGGGTGCTGTACACCACCTTCCGCTTCAACTGGAGCCCGGGCGACAACGGCGTGGCCCTGTTCTGCGTGGGCCTGTCGGCGGCCGTGGTGCAAGCGGGCCTGCTGGGCATGCTGATGAAACGCTTCGGCGAGGTGCGCCTGTCGCTGCTGGGAATGGTTTCGGGCTGCATCACCTTTGTCCTGTACGGCCTGGCCACCAAGGGCTGGATGATGTACGTTTTCATACTGTGCAATTTGTTGTCGTTTACCGTAGGCCCGGCCTTGCAGAGCATCATTTCGCGCGGTTCCGACCCGAGTTCCCAGGGAGAACTGATGGGCTCGCTTCAATCGATCAGCAGCCTGGGAGTGATCTTCATGCCGCTGCTGGGCACCGCCATCCTGGGGCTGGCCAGCCACCTGCCGCCGCACGACTGGCGCATCGGCAGCACCTTCTTTTTGTGCGCCGCGATGCAGGCGGTGGCAATCGGCGTTGCGCTTTTCTATTTCAAATCGCACCGGATGCGCACGTGAAGCGGGCATGCGCTAGAATTGGCAGATGGGCAAATCGTCTACTCGCAGCGGGATCCGCGCGGCCGCACTGATCGCAGCCGTCCTGGCCACCTGCGCCAGCGCCGTGGCGACAGCTTCCTGCGAGCAACCATTTCTGGTCCCGGTCGCGCCCACCGGCCTGAGCGTAACGGTCAAAGGCGACGCGGTGGGCGGCATCTACCCCGACCTGCTGCGCGGCGTGAGCGCCAAGAGCGACTGCAAGTTCACGTTCTCGGTGGTGCCGCGCGCGCGCCAGGAAGCCATGTTCGAAGCCGGCAAGTCGCATCTGCTGCTGCCGGCCGTGCGCACCCCGCGGCGCGACCAGCTTGGCTACTTCGTTCCCGTGATCGGCACCCGCGCCACCCTGCTCTCGGTCGACGCCACGCGAGCGCCGGTGCGCTCGATCCGCGAACTGCTCGCGCGCAAGGAGCTGCGCGTGGTCCTGGTGCGCGGCTTCGACTACGGCACCGCCTACCTGGCACTGATCGATCAATTGTCGGCCCAGGGCCGCCTGCTGCTCGAAAAGGACGGCGCCGCCGTGGCGCGCGTGCTCGATGCCGGCTTTGCCGACGTAACGCTGATGGCGCCGACCATCTTCGCCAGCGCCATCGCCGACGACAAGCGCTTCGCCTGGATGACGCCAAAGCTGCGCATCGAGCCGCTCGAGGAACTGCCCTGGGGCGAAAGCGGCATCTATATCTCGAAGCAGGTGGTGGGCGCCGGCGACCGCGCCGCGCTCCAGAACCTGTTGGCGGGCGCCGTCAAGTCGGGCGCCGTGTACGAAAGCCTCAAGCGCCATTACCCGCCCGCCGTGCTGGCCGGCGGCGTGCGGCAGCGCTGAGCGGCGTACCGACGCTCCTTCTTGACTATTTTTCATCGCATTGGCCTTGCCGGCACCGGAAAGCGCTGCACAGGCGCGGCGCGCCGTTATAATTGGCCATCGTTTTTCAAACAGGTTGAAGCCCGTGTCCGATCGCATAAAAGTCATTCCCCAGTATTTACTTCCCAAGCAAGGTCTGACCCGGTTCGCGGGCCGCGTCGCCAGCCACCAGGGCGGCCAGTACACCACCACCCTGATTCGCTGGTTCGTCGGCAAATACGGCGTCAACATGGAAGAAGCGGCCAATCCGGACATCGCCAGCTACGCCAGCTTCAACGAATTTTTCACGCGCCCCCTGCGCCCGGGCGCGCGACCGCTGGCCAAGGCCGATTTCGTCTGTCCGGTCGATGGCGCGATCAGCCAGTTCGGCGCGATCGACGACGACCAGATCTTCCAGGCCAAGGGCCACAAGTTCAGCACCACCGCGCTGGTGGGCGGCGACGCAACCCTGGCGGCGCAGTTCCAGCATGGCAGTTTCGCCAACCTGTACCTCAGCCCCAAGGATTACCACCGCCTGCACATGCCGTGCGAAGGCCGCCTGACGCGCATGATCTACGTGCCTGGCGCCCTGTTTTCGGTCAATCCGACCACCGCGCGCGGCATTCCCGGCCTGTTCGCCCGCAACGAGCGCGTGGTCTGCGTGTTCAACTCGAAGGAGCATGGCGCCTTCGTGCTGGTGCTGGTGGGCGCGACCATCGTCGGCAGCATGGCCACCACCTGGCACGGGCTGGTCAACCCGCCGCGCCCGGGCGAAGTGAAGGAATGGCGCTACGACGACAAGAACATCGTGCTCAAGAAAGGCGACGAAATGGGCCGCTTCCTGCTCGGATCGACCATCGTCATGCTGTTCAAAAAAGACACGATCGCCTTCAATCCCGAGTGGGCCCCGGAACGCCCTGTGCGCCTCGGTGAGGCGATGGGCGAGAAGCAGTCCGCCAAACGCGCCTGACTGACGAAGGAGCGGCATGAGCGAGGTGGTCGATGACATTGCCAGTGTACCGTTAGCGCACGCGCAGGGCGCGCCGCGGCCAGGCGTGTTGGTGGCGTGGGACTGGCTCGCCGAAGCTGCGCGCTCGTCCCTGTTCCTGGCGCCACGCTGGCACCGGCTGGCGGCGTCGCCCTGGCAGATGGCGTGCCAGGTGCTGATCCATTACGGCCTGGGCATGCTGTTCCAGCGATCGTCGATCGAGGGCGAGGCCATTTTCCTGTGGCGCGCCTTGCTGGCCGGCTGGTTCGGCGCCGTGCTGACCGCATGGCTGTGCTACCTGATCCAACCCGATCCGCGCGTCAGCCGCAGCGCCCACAGCGCGCCCGGTGCGGCCCACTTGCTCACCTTGGTGATCGCGCAGTCGAACATTTTCTTGCTGTTGCTCTTCGCTCTGCATGTTTCCCTGGTTCGTACAGGCCTTGTCGGCGACACCAGCGTCTGGGCGCAATGGGTCGTCTGGAGCGTGCCGATGCTGTGGAGCGTACTTGCACGGCTGGCGTTGCTGCTGCGCGCCGCCCGCCCGCTTGCGTCGCTGCGGGCCATTGCCGCCATTGCCGTGGTGATGCTGACCTCTGTGTTGGAGTACCACCTTGCCCCCACGCCGATGGCCTGGCGCGCCGCGCCCCAAGCCGAGGCGCCCGAAGAAGATCCGTTCATGGTCAGCCAGGAAATGATGGAAGCGCAGCTGCCCTTGCTGGACGAGCAGCTCGACGCGCTCAAGCCGCAGCGTCCGGGCGTGATCGACATGTACACGATCACCTTCGCGCCCTACCAGGGCGAAGAAGTGTTCCGGCGCGAGAGCGCCATGGTGGCCGACGTGATGGCCAGGCGCTTCGACGCCGCCGGCCGTGGCCTGCAACTGATCAACCACCGCAAGACGGCCGAAGAACTGCCCTGGGCCACGCCGCTGAACCTGCAGCGCGCCATCGAAGGCATCGGCGCCATCATGGACCGCGACGAAGATGTGCTGTTCATCCACATGAGCTCGCACGGGGCGTCGGACGGCGAACTGGCGGCCAATTTCTGGCCGATCGATGTGGAACCGGTGATGCCGCCGGAGCTGAAGGCGTGGCTCGATGCGGCCGGCATCCGCTACCGCGTGCTGTCGGTTTCGGCCTGCTTCGCCGGTAACTGGATCGCGCCGCTGGCGGCCGACGGCACCCTGGTGATGACGGCGTCGGACGCCGACCATACGTCCTACGGCTGCGGCAAAAAGTCGCCGCTGACGTTCTTCGGCCGCGCCATGTACGACGAACAGCTGCGCACCACCACGCGCTCGTTCACCGAGGCGCATGCCGCCTCGCGCAAGATCATCCTGGAACGCGAAACGCAAGCCGGCAAGGACGATGGCTATTCGAACCCGCAGATCAAGGTGGGCGGCAAGATCGTGCCGGTGCTCGAGCGGATGAACAAGCGGCTGGCGGAAAAGCCGTCAGCCTAGTGTCCTGAGAAACCGGTGACGCTCAGGCCATCCGGGTAATGAACTCGTCGCTCGGGCGACGCACTTTTTTCAGGTTCACCAGCCAGTCGCCTTCGGCTTCGCGATAACCGAGCGCCATGATCGCCACCGAACGCAGGCCACGCGCGCGCAGGCCGAGCAATTCGTCGAGCTGGTCGGGATTGAAGCCTTCCATCGGGGTCGCGTCGACCTGCTCGAAAGCGGCTGCCGTCAGGCCGATGCCCAGGCCAATGTAGGCCTGGCGCGCGGCGTGTTCGAAGTTGACCTTCGGGTCACGCTGCGGATAGATCGACAGGATGAACTTGCGGTAGTTCTCCCAGCCTTCGTTGACCATGCCGCGCTCTTCGTTCACCAGGTCGAACATGGCGTTGATGCGCTCTTCGGTGTAGTTGTCCCACGCCGCGAAAACGACCATGTGCGAACCATCGGCCACCTGGCCCTGGTTCGAGGCGATCGGACGCATTTTTTCGCGCAGCTCGGGATTGCTGATCACGATCAGTTCGAACGGCTGCAGGCCGCTCGATGTCGGCGCCAGGCGCACGGCTTCGAGAATGCGGTCGACTTTGTCTTCCGAGACGACTTTGGTGGCGTCGAATTTTTTGGTGGCGTAGCGCCAGTGGAGTTTTTCAAGCAGCATGGAATGTCCTTTTGTATAGTCGTTCGGGTAATGTCAAGGCCAGGGCGCACGAGAGCGGCGCCGCGGGTGAGCTATTATCTTCGATTCCCCGCTCCAGCGTATCCGAGCGGAAAATTCGCCCTAGTGTCCTGAGTTGGAAATTCGTTGATTATAAATATGGCGAAATCGTGCTGAGACAAGGAACAAAGCGCAGACAGGCAAGCGCCTGGCGAGCATTTGTGACGCGGTATCGGCGCGATTATCGCCATATTTATTCAACGAATTTCTAACTCAGGACACTAGACCATCCCCATGCGCTTGCGCGCTTCGGTGCAGCACAACCCTTCCATCATGTCCAAAAATGCGCGGGTCTTGGCCGGCATCAGGCGCCGGCCGGGGAACACGGCCCACCCGGTCACCTGCGGCAAGTCCCACTCGGGCAGCACGCGCACCAGCTCTCCCTTGGCCACGCAGGGCGCGGCAAACAGGTCGGAACTGGCCGCAATCCCCGCCCCGGCACACGCCACGCGGGTGAGCAGGTCGGGCGAATTGGCGGTCAGCCGGCCGGGTAAATCGCGCTCCCACACGGTCTTGCCGCGCGTGAGGCGCCATGGCGACGGCCCGCCCCCGCGACTCAAAAGGCACAGCAGGTCGTGCTTGAGCAGGTCATCGGGATGCTCCGGCAAGCCGCGCAGCGCCAGGTACGACGGCGCCGCGTACAGCGCCATTTTTTCGAGCGCCACGCGGCGCGCGTTGAGCGAGGCGTCGTCCGGCAGGTCGCCCATGCGGATCGCGATGTCGAAATTTTCGCTCACCAGGTCGACCCGGCGCGGCGACAAGTCCAGCTCCAGGGTGATGGCCGGGTACTGCGCCATGAAGTGCGTCATGACCTGGGTCATGCCAAGGCTGGCGAAATCGGCCGGCATCGAAATGCGCAGCCGCCCGCTCGGGGCTTGCTGGCGGTGCTGCACCAGCGCGCCCGCCGCCTCGACTTCCTCGACCACCTTGCGCGCGTGATCGAGCAGGCTGGCGCCGAACTCGGTGAGCATCAGCTTGCGCGTGGTCCGCTGCAGCAAGCGCTCGCCCAGTTTCGCTTCCAGCAGCGCGATGCGGCGCGAGACGGTCGACTTGGGCAAGTCGACCCGCAGCGCGGCCTGGCTGAAGCTGCCCGCCTCCACGATCCGTGCGAACAAGAGCAGGTCATTCGGTTCCACATCCATTTGATTGTTCCACTGGCTGAATAATGATATCCATTTTACAGACTTCCGCATTGATTATGGGACGCGTAAAGTCACTACATCGCAGTTCAACGTAGAAAAAGGAAACAAAATGAACATCTTGCAAATCAATTCCAGCGCCCGTTCGACCGGTTCCGAGTCCACCCGCATGGCCGACGCCATCGTCGCCAGGCTGCAAGCGGCCAACCCCGGCGCGCAACTGACCCGCCGCGACCTGGCCAGCAACCCGCATCCGGCGCTCGACGAGCCAACCCTGGGCGCGCTGTTCACGCCAGCCGACCAGCGCACGCCGGAACAAGCGGCCCGCGTAGCCCTGGATGACGCCCTGATCGCCCAGGCGCAGACCGCCGACACCATCGTCATCGGCGCCCCGATGTACAACTTCGGCAGCTCGGTGCAGCTCAAAGGCTGGTTCGATGCGATTGCCCGCGCCGGCGTCACCTTCGCCTACACCGCCACCGGCCCGGTCGGAAAACTGACCGGCAAAAAAGTGTACGTGGCCTTCGCCCGTGGCGGCATGTACCGCGACACCCCGAACGACACCCAGACCCCGCACCTGAAAATGCTGCTCGGTTTCCTCGGCATGACCGACGTCACGTTCGTGTACTCGGAAGGCATGGCCATGGGCCCGGAAGCCGTCGTCAAGGCGCAGGCCGGAGCGAACGCCGGGATCGAAGCCGCACTGGCCTGATTCACCCGGAACGACGCTGCATCGCAGTAAAACCGCAGGAGAGAAAAATGACTCAAGAAGTGAACATCGTACACACGCCGCGCGCCGTCGAGCGCCTGGTGGGCGGCCAGTTCGTGATGGACGGCGCTGGCGTCAGGATCAACCGCGTGCTCACCCGATCGCTGCAGCGTCGCCTGGACCCGTTTTTGATGCTCGACGCCTTCGGCAGCGACAAGCCGGGCGACTATATCGCCGGCTTCCCCGAACACCCGCACCGGGGCTTCGAGACGATTTCGTACATGATCGCCGGCAGCATGCGCCACCGCGACAGCGCCGGCAACGAAGGCCTGATCACCGATGGCGGCGTGCAGTGGATGACGGCCGGGCGCGGCGTGGCCCACTCCGAAATGCCGGAACAGAGCGACGGCATGATGGAAGGCTTCCAGCTGTGGCTTAACCTGCCGGCCAAGGACAAGATGACCGCGCCCTGGTACCGCGACATTCCCAACAGCGAGATCCCCCGCTTCACCACCGGGGTGGGGGTAACGGTGCAAGTGATCGCCGGCGCCAGCCACGGCGTGCCAGGCGCGGTGCAGCGCGAAGGCACCGAGCCGCTCTACCTCGACGTCGCCCTGCCGGCCAACGCCAGCTTCGACCAGGTGCTGGCGCCGGGGCACAACGCATTTCTTTATGTATTCCGGGGCCAGGTGCTGGTCGGCGACAAACCGGTGCCCGCGGGCCGCATGGCGATCCTGGCCAATTCGGCGCAGGCCGACGGCGTGCGCATCATGGCCGCCCAGGACAGTCGCCTGATCCTGATCGCCGGGCGCCCCTTGAACGAAGCGATCGCCCAATACGGCCCGTTCGTCATGAATACCCAGGCCGAGGTGTTCCAGGCGGTCGAGGACTTCCGGGCCGGGCGCTTCGGCGCCTGACGCGCCTGATGCACCGGCTCCCCGCAACCACAAGGAGAACATCTTGCGCTACACTGGCGGCATGTTCCCAATCCTGACCCAGGCCCTGGCCTACGTGAGCCGCGTGTGCGGCTTCGACACCCTCGACTCCTTCCCTCCCGGGCACGCCCACGCGCGTACCCACTGGAGCGGCGCGCATTTCGACATCGCGTCCGACCTCAAGCCGGACCAGATCGAGCGCGCCGTGTGCGAAAAAATCGCCAATACGCCGATGATTTTCGCGCACATCGCCAACCCCACGCCCGACATGCAAAGGGTCATCCTGGGCATGATCGGCAGCCGCGTACAGCATGGCGGCCAGCCGCTCGACCTGGTCGCGCTGCTGGTCGGCGCCTATCGCAGCCCGTACACCAAGGATGCCCTGCCCGGCCTGCGCGCCGCGATTGAAGTACACGAGGGCGACCCGCGCGCCGTGCTCGACTTCCTGGGCGACAGTGCGGCCGCATTCGGCGTGATCGACGCCGTGCCGCATCAAAGCGGCTTGAAATTGGTCGGCAGGTAGCGCCCGCGCACCGCCATGAATGGCCGTTCGACGCAGCGGTACAGCACCCAGCCCGACAACACCGACAGCGCCAGCATGGCGCAGATGGCCACCGGCGAACCGGCGCCGTAGCCGTGTTCCTTGAGCACCGGGGCGGCCAGGATGCACACCTGCTTGTGCGTCAGGTAGATCGCATACGACCATAGCGCCATGCTGGCCGCGCCGGGCACGCGCATGGAGCGCAGCAGCGACTTGCGGCTCAGGGCCGCCACGATCAACAGCGAAAAGCCCAGCGCCAGCAGCGGATAGCCGAACACCGTCACGCCGAAGCCCTGGCGTTCGTCCAGGAACAGCCAGATCGCCAGGCCGGCAACCGCCATGCCGGCGCCGCCGGCCAGGTTGCCGCTGGAGGTCAAGGTGCGCCACTGGCGCGGATGAAAATTCTTCAGCAGCGCCAGCGCCACACCAGCCACCAGTTCGTCGAAGCGGCACAGGGTCGAGTAATAGATGTACTGGTAGTAGTTGCGCGAGCCGTGCGGATGATCGACGACCAGCTCCTGCCAGGTATAGGCGCGTACCAGCATGCCGGCCACGATGACGGCCGCGATGGCGCCCCAGCCCCAGCGCAGGGAAGCGCGCAGCTGCGCGATCGCCAGGGCCAGTGCCGGCAGCACCAGGTAGAACTGCTCTTCGATGCACAGCGACCAGGCGTGCGAAAACGCGGTGCCCGGCGCCAGCTTGATATTCTGCGTGAAGGTCAGGAAGCGCCACAGCGGCGGCAGTTCGAGACCGGCCCGGAACCACGGCGAAACATAGTAAATCGCCAGCATCACGTAAAACACCGGCAGCGTGCGCAGGGCGCGCCGGCCGTAGAAGCGCGCCAGCGAAAAATCGCGCGGCGCGCGCATGGCGGCGAAGATCTGGTTGCCGATCAGGTAACCGGACAGGGCGAAAAACAGGTCGACCCCGATCCAGCCGATTCTCCCCACCCAGCCGAAGGTATCGGCGCGGCTGACGAACAGCACGTAGTGGTGCAGCACGACCAGGATGACGGCCAGCGCGCGCAGGGTGTCGAGCCCTTCGATGCGCGCTGTGGAAGCGGGATTTTTCATGCGCCAGATGATGCCACGGGGCGCCGGCAGGCGCCAGTAATGTCCGCTAGAATAGACGACCATCAATCCACAGGGCCGTCCAGACCATGAGCAAGGCACGCGAGCTGCAGTTCAAATCGATCAACTACACCGGCACGGGCGCCGGCCCGCGCCTGATCGTCACCGGCGCCGTGCATGGCAACGAGACCTGCGGCACCAAGGCGATCCTGCGCGTGATGGAAGAAATCGACAGCGGCGCGCTGCATGTGGCGGCCGGCAGCGTGACCTTCGTCCCGGTGACCAATCCCCTCGCCTACGCGCAAAACCAGCGCTCGGGCGAACGCAACCTGAACCGCAAGCTGTTTCCAACTGCGCAGCCGCAGGACTTCGAAGACCGCGTCGCCAACTGGCTGTGCCCCCTGCTCGGACAGCACGACGTCTTGCTCGACCTGCACTCCTTCAATGCGCAAAGCCAGCCCTTCGTCATGGTCGGCCCGCGCAACAACGACGGCGCCCTGCAACCGTTCCGCCACGCCGAACAGGAACGCGCGCTGGCGCGCCGCCTGGGGGTGCGCCGTTTTGTGGACGGCTGGCTGGCGACCTACGGCCAGGGCGTGCAGCGGCGCCTGAAAAGCGGCGACGCCTCGACCCTCGACCTGGTGCTGCGCTACGGGATGGGCACCACCGAATACATGCGCAGCACCGGCGGCTACGCGCTCACGCTCGAATGCGGCCAGCACCTCGACCCGGCCGCGCCAGGCGTGGCCTACCGCGCCATCGTCAATACGCTGGCCTTCCTCGGCCTGATCGAGGTGCCGCAGCCGGAACCGATCGCGCTCGACCAGATGGAAGCGCTGTCGATGGTGGTGGTACACGACAAGCTCGATGCGGGCGACCAGTTCAGCCGTGTGTGGGCCAGTTTCGACCCGGTGTCCACGGGCGACCAGATCGGCACGCGCGCCGACGGCACGCCGGTGCTGGCCGAATTCGACGGCAAGATCCTGTTCCCCGACGTGAACGCGGGGCCGAACTCGGAGTGGTATTACCTGACCCGCGCCAACACCGACTTCGAACGCTTTACCGAGTAAGCGCCGGTGCGGCTCAGCGGATGCCCCACACGAACGGGTCGCTCTCGTCGAACAGCAGCTGCGCGGTGGCGTTGACCCAGGCCTTGCCGCGAATGCTGGGCATGATGCGCTCGCCATCGTAGCGGTACGAGGCTTCGAACACGCTGCCGATGATGCTCTCCTGGCGCCATTGGGCGTGTTCGGCCAGTTTGCCGTCGGCCGCCAGGCAGGCCAGCTTGGCGCTGGTGCCGGTGCCGCAGGGCGAGCGGTCGTAGGCCTTGCCGGGACAGAGGACGAAACTCTGGCTGTCGGCGCCGGTGGTGGATTGGTCGAATAACTCGATATGGTCGATCAGGGCGCCGTCGTCGCCGGTGACGCCGTTCGCCTCCAGCGCATCGCGCAGCGCCACGCAGTAGGCGGTGAGTGCGTCGACATTGGTGCGGTGCAGCGCCAGGCCGTGGCCGGAGACCAGGAAAAACCAGTTGCCGCCCCACGCCACGTCGCCCGTGACGGCGCCAATGCCGTCCACCTGTACGCTCACCGCGTGGCGCGTGCGGTACGAGGCCACGTTGTCGATGGTGACCGCGCCGTCGTCATGCAACTGCGCCTCGACCACGCCGACCGGCGTATCGATGCGGTGCCGTCCGGGCCCGATGCGCCCCATGAACGCGAGCGAGACCACCACCCCGATCATGCCGTGCCCGCACATGCCGAGGTAGGCCACGTTATTGAAGAAGATGACGCCAGCCACGCAGTCGGGCGCGAACGGCTCGCACAGCAGCGCGCCGACCAGCACATCGGCGCCGCGCGGCTCGCACACGACGGCCGAACGCACGTGGTCGAAGTCGCGCCGGAAGCGCTCGCGCCGTTCGGCCAGCGGCCCGCTGCCCAGGTCCGGGCCGCCGTCGATGATCAGGCGGGTCGGTTCGCCGCCGGTATGGGAGTCGATGATGGAGATCGTTTTCATGTCACCAGCATACGCCGCGATGGCGCGCTTGTCTTGTGCGGCGACGGCGGCGCTACGGCGAAATTGGCACAAGCGCCAGCGTGGCGATGGACCGCCAATCAGCCCGGCGAGAGCAGCTTGAGCCCGAGGATGCCGGCGACGATCAGGGCGATGCAGCCAAGGCGCATGGCGCCAGCCGGTTCGCCCAGCACCAGCATGCCGAAGATCGCCGTACCGACCGTGCCGATGCCGGTCCAGATGGCGTAGGCGGTCCCCAGCGGCAGGTTGCGCAGCGCCAGGCCAAGCAAGCCCACGCTGCCGGACATGGCGGCCAGGGTCAGTACCGAGGGAACCAGGCGCGTGAAGCCCTGTGTGTATTTCAGGCCGACGGCCCAGCCGACTTCCAGCAAACCCGCAACGAACAAATAGATCCATGCCATGACAAACTCCTTGGTTGGCAAGGTCGTCCAAGCCTGGCTCCGTCGGTGGCAGGGTCGTCCCTGCCGGAGAAAAAGGTCGCTGAAGTATACCACCGCCAGGGCGCCTGTGCCCGGGCAGCGCTGCCGATCGCGCCGGCGCCGCTTCGACCAGGGCGCGCGCCGCGCGAGGCGGCTCCGTGCTAGAAGCGCGCCCGCTCATGTTCGCCGCGCTGGTAATGCACAAGTCCCATCAGCCAGTGCGAGGCCCAGTCGTAGCGGTCGCGCTTGAGCGCCTGTTGCAGGTCGGCGAACGCCAGACCGAGGCTGCCTTCGACCGCAATGTGGGTCCAGCTATCCGCCGACGCAGGCGTCGGGGAAGCGCTCCTGGAATTGATCGAGCGACAGGCGCTCGAAGCCGTCATGGCTGGTGACGCGCCTGATCGCCTAGTGCGGCGCCGCCGTGGGCGAGAGCGACGCGTCGCGGTCGGCCGGGCGCGTGTCGGCGTCGCACGGCGCTTGCGGCTCATCGAAGCTCGTCTCGTTGTAGTCGTCCTCGATTCCCGACTTCTCGCGCCACAGCGCCGCCTGGTCATGCATGCCGCGCAGATGATGGCAATAGCCGATCATCCACTGCGCCTCGGGCACGTTGTCGCCGTCGAAGTCCTCGCTGGCCGGGGCCTCGGCGACGGCGTGAAAGTCGGCCAGCGCCAGGTCGATATCGGGCGGCTCGGCGCACAAGGCGCCGTTGGCACGGTACATGGTCAGCCAGTCGCGATAGAGCTCGTCGCCGTGCTGCTCGAGCAGGATGGTGAAGACGGCGCACGCCAGGGCATTCGGCACCTCGTCGGCGCAAGCCGGTTCGTCGCGCACGGCGGCGACGCAAAAGTCCACGCTGCGCAGCGCAATCGGCACCAAGGCCAACTGGCTGGGCGCGGCCTCCATGGCGGCGGCGCATATGCCGGCACTGCGCATGGCCACCGGCACGCTGCCGAGGCGCGTCGGGCAGGCCGCGATGAAGCGTTCGCACACGGACTGCGAAATCCAGATGGCGGGAACGTACTCCAGGCAGTCCGGGTGCTGCGCAAGGCAAGCCTCGGCCACCTTGCGCGTCATGCTTTCGGGCGCAATATGCCTGGGCTCGAGGTCGGCGCCGTCGGTGCGCGCCATTTGCCGCAGGATGAACGCTTCGTCCCAGAACACGTGCCAGCATCTGCTGGCGGCCCCGGTCCAGAAGTTGTTGTCCAGGCAGGCCGCTTGCCCGTGCCTTGCCACGATCGCAGGCCAGTCGGCGTCGGCACCCCAGCTTGCCTGCGCCAGTTCGTACAGGTCGCGGTCGAAGGCAAAACACGGGATGCTGTCGAGCGCCTTTTTGTAAGTCGCCACGGCCAGCCGCAGCACGGGCCTGGTGGCCCATGCCGGCAATTCGCTGGCGCTTGCGCCAATGTGCAGGACGGCGGCCGCCCGCATGTCGTCGCCCTGTAGTTCGGGCGGCACCTGGCCGAGATCTTCGCCTGCCATGACGGCGCGCAGGCAGATGGCATGGTCGATCATGTGAGGCGGCAGATGGGACAGGCGCAGGCCGCGCTCGGAGTTCGCCACCAGATCGAGCAGCGCGGCGTCGACCAGGCGGGCGGGAACATCGGCGATGTTGGAGGGGCAGCGCCGCACCATGTTTTCGGCTATCTCGCGCGTGAACGCCGCGTCGGGAAAATACCGGGTGAAGCTGACGTTCGGGCCCCACGAATACTGCTCGAGCACAGCCATGCACAGGGCCGGCGTGCGCAGCTCAAGCGGCACGCGGGCGATGCAATTGGGATCCTGGTAGCGCAGATACACGCCCCAGAATGCTTCGTCGCGCAGCGGCGCCACGCCGGCGCTTCCAGGCTCGCCGGTCCAGTCGACGTGGGCCTGGGCGGGATACAGGAAGTCGATCCCCGCGTGGCTGGCGTACGGCGCGCCGAAGGCGGGATTGACCGCCACCGCCCTGCCCTGGCACGCGGCCGCCAGGGCTTGCTCGTCGCGGCGGTCATGCAGGGCGCCCATCAGCCAGTTGCCGTAGCCGGTGCCAGGGTCGATCGCCAGTGCGTGCGCGAGATCGGCCTCGGCCAGCGCCAGCTGGTTCATTTGCAGACAGGCCTCGGCGCGCAGTTCGTACGCAAACGAGAGCTCCGACGGGTCCTCCCGCAGCGTGCTGGCGTGCTCGATCGCCAGCGTGGCCATGCGCACCGCCGTTGCGGCGTCGCCGCAGCGCACCGCGCACAGCGCCGCGTTTTGCGCTGCCTCGTTGACCATACCCGTCTGCTTGTCCGGGAACAGCGCGCTCGCTTGCTGGTACAAGGGCAAGGCCTGGGCGAACGCACCTTGCGAAAACAGGGCGTCGGCCATGCCGCACCACGCCGTGTAGTCGCCCGGCGACAGCGCCGCCGCCTGCTTGTACAGCAGATAGGCATTGCGGTAGTCGCCCAGCAGGATGGCGTCGGCGGCGCCCTGCGCGAACGGAACGCTGGCCATCGACACCTCCTTGCGCAGGATGTCCTCGCCCGCGCGCAGGGCGCTTTCGATCTCGCCCTTGCGCCACTGCGGCTCGTTGACCGTCGCGTGTTCGAACGGCCACAGGAAGCGCTGGTCGAGGATGAACACCATCGGGGCGCCGATGAAGACCGCGCGCGGGTCGGCAAAGACGCCCGGGTAGCACCACTCGCCGCAGATGAACAGCACCGTGGAGGGCGAGAGCGCCATCTGGCCGACCCGGTACCAGCAGGCGAACAGATACGGCGTCTCCAGCCGCACCAGGGGCGGATCGAGCACCATGGCCGGCTCCTCGCCGACGATCCATGCGCAGTCGGTGGCGGTGATGGCGCCGCCGACCGGTTCGTGCAAGTCGAAGCGGGCCAGATCGACCGTGGTGCAGAATACGTCGCCGCTGACATAAAACAGGTTGGCGGGCGCGCCGCCGACATGCAGATTGCCGTCCACCGCCAGCTTCAGATGAAAATGCTCGTGCAGATCCTGCAAGCGCTCCTGCGAAATGAAGACATCGCCGGTGAGCAGGATGATGCTATCGGACGCGTAGTAGTCGCTGAAGGCGTAGTCGCCGTCGCCGGCGGCTTCCTCGTTGGTTTCCACATGCGGAAAGTGCGCGATGAATTCGCTGATGGTCATGGTCGGGTAGCCGCTCACGGGCCCCAGCGCAGTAAATTTGTCGTTCATCAGTCGTTGTTCATCAGGTCGGTCGATCAATATGGAGTCGCGCCGGCAGGCACCGGGGAACATTATTATAACATTAACAAGTAGTGCTTCTGCCAACTTTCCGCCGCCAGCCAGTCGCCATGCGGCTTGCGCCCGGTTACACTACGCTTCCCACAATCCATGACAAGGAGCCATGCATGGCCATTGCCGCACAAGTGCTGATCGGTTTGATCCTGCTGGCGCACGTCTACTTCGTCCTGCTCGAAACGGTGCTGTTCAAGACGCGCGGGCGGCGCGTGTTCGGCCTGACGGCGGAAAAAGCCGAGATCATGGCGCCGGCCATGTCCAACCAGGGTTGCTACAACGGCTTCCTGGTGGCGGCGCTGGCGCTCGGCCTGCTCCATCCCCAGCCCGAGGTGGCGCGCGCGTTCGTCGTGTACGGCCTGGCCTGCATCATGGTGGCCGGCGTGTGGGGCGCGCTGACGGTCAAGAAGACCATCCTGTTCATCCAGAGCGTGCCGGCGGCGATCGCACTGGCCTTGTACTTGCTGTCGCACTGAGACCGATGACGACGTCCGACTCAAACACAGCTGATTCGCCGGTCGACGCCATTCACAAGGCGCTGGCCAATCCGGTGCGGCGCCAGATCCTTGCCTGGCTCAAGCAACCGCGCGTCCATTTCGCGCACCAGGAACACAACCTCGATGTCGGTGTGTGCGCCGGCCTGATCGACGCGCGCACGGGGCTGGCGCAATCGACCGTGTCGGCCCATCTGGCGGCGCTGCAACGCGCCGGGCTGATCAGCTCGCGCAAGGTCGGCCAGTGGATCTATTACAAGCGCAACGACGAAGCCATCAAGGCTTTTCTCGACCAGATCAACGACGATCTGTAAGCCTCGACCCTGTTTCGCCGCCACCCGCGCCAGCTTTCGGGCGCGTCCGGCGGCAGCTCCCTCCCCGGTTTTACTCGCTTGCAAGCAGGATCTTTTTATATATCGTAAGATGACGATATTAGATTCGGAAAAACCCGATATGCAAATCGACGCCATTCGCAAGGCTTTGGCCAACCCGATGCGCCGCCAGATTCTTGGCTGGCTCAAGGAGCCGCGTGTCCATTTCGCGCATCAGGAACACAAGCTTGAAGTCGGGGTGTGCGCCGGCCTGATCGATGCGCGCACGGGGCTGGCGCAATCGACCGTCCCGGCCCACCTGGCTGCGCTGCAGCGCGCCGGGCTCATTACCGGACACAAGGTCGGCCAGTGGATCCATTACAAACGCAACGAGGAAACCATCAAGGCCTTCCTCGACCAGATGAACCAGGAACTTTAGGAGCACCGCATGAGTACATTATTCGACCCGATCACCATTGGCGATCTGACGCTGCAAAACCGCATCATCATGGCGCCGCTGACGCGCGCCCGCGCCATCGGCGGCGACCGTGTGCCGAACGCGCTCATGGCCGAGTACTACGTGCAGCGCGCCTCCGCCGGCCTGATCCTGAGCGAAGCGACTTCGGTCACGCCGCAGGGCGTGGGCTACGCCGACACGCCGGGCATCTGGTCCGACGCCCAGGTCTCCGGCTGGAAACTGGTGACCGAGGCCGTACACCAGGCCGGCGGCAAGATCATGCTGCAACTGTGGCACGTGGGCCGCATTTCCGACCCCGACCTGCTGGGCGGCGACGCGCCGGTGGCGCCAAGCGCGATCGCGGCCAAGGGGCACGTGAGCCTGCTGCGCCCGATGCGCGAGTATCCGGTGCCGCGCGCGCTCGAGCCCGAAGAAATCCCGGGCATCGTGGCGGCCTACCGCAAAGGCGCCGAGAACGCGAAGCTGGCCGGCTTCGACGGCGTGGAAATCCACGGCGCCAACGGCTACCTGCTCGACCAGTTCCTGCAAGACAGCACCAACAAGCGCACCGACAACTACGGCGGTTCGGTCGAAAACCGCGCCCGCCTGATGCTCGAAGTCACCGACGCCTGCATCGACGTCTGGGGCGCGGGCAAAGTCGGCATGCACCTGGCGCCACGGCGCGACGCCCACGACATGGGCGACTCCGATCCGAAGGCGACCTTCGGCTACGTGGCGCGCGAACTGGGCAAGCGCGGCATCGCCTTCATCTGCGCGCGCGAGTCGCAGGGCGAAGGCCGCCTTGGCCCGTACCTGAAGCAGCAATTCGGCGGCGTATACATCGCCAACGAAAAGCTGACCAAGGACAGCGCCGAAGCGCTGGTGGCCAGCGGTGAAGCCGACGCGGTGGCCTTCGGCATCTGGTTCATCGCCAATCCCGACCTGCCCCGCCGCCTGCAGCTCGACGCGCCGCTCAACGCGGCTCGTCCCGACAAGTTCTACGGCGCTAACGACGACGGCTACACCGACTACCCTGCCCTGCAGGCTTAATCAGCCACGGCTTCGACCTGGATGCGCAGGTCGACATCCATGTTGAAGCCGTAGTCCTTGCCGGCGGTCAGGCCGAAGTCATCGCGCTTGAAACTGCCGTAGGCGTCCGCCCCGCACAGCTCGCGCTTGAGCATCGGATGCGGAATGCACTTGAAGCGCTTGATCTGCAGCTTGACCGGCCTGGTCACACCATGCAGGGTCAGCTCGCCTAGCAGCTGGGTCGGGGCGCCCTCCTTGAAACCGCTCAGCTTGCCCTTGTAGCGCGCCACGCCGAACTTGGCGACATCAAACAGGTCCGCTCCGGCCGCCCACTGATTGAGGACGTCGTGGCCGAAGTCCACGCTGGCCGGGTCGATCGTGAGATCGACCATGCCGTAGCCGGCTGCCTTGTCGAGCGTCACCTTGCCCGAATTGCTGTTGAACTTGCCCCGCCAGACCGAGACGCCCATGTGGTCGGCTTCGAAACTGGGAAAGGTGTGGGTGGGGTCGATCTGGTAAGTGACCGGTGCGGCCAGCGCCGCGCCGGTGATGCCGGCCAGCAGTAAAAAGAACAGTTTTTTCATGATGGGTAACGGTCGATGCCAGGTGGATCAAGCTTGCGCCGCGCGGACAGTCGCCAGGTATTGTTCGTAGACGTCGTACATGCCGCCGAATCCCTGCTGCATCGAGGCGTGGCCGGACTTGAAGGTTTCGAGCTCGGCGGCGCCTGCGTCGAGCGGCGTGGACACCAAGCTCAGCGTGGTCTTGCCGTCGGCTTCCGTCAAGGTGACCGTGTTGAGCACTTCCAGCGGCCACGTCGGACTCATGGCATAAGCGATGCGATTGCCTTCGGCGTCGGCAAAGCCGTTGACGAACACCAGGCGCCCGGGCGGCGCGATCTCGCGATAATCGAAGCGGCCATACATTTCCACGCCCGGACCGAAACGCATGCAATAGTGAAATACGCCGCCCGGCCGCGCCTCGTGGCTGATCACCTCGATGGCGCAGCCTTGCGGCCCCCACCAGTTGCGCAGGTGCTCGGTCTCGGTCATGGTCTGGAATACAAGGGCGCGCGGCGCGTCGAACACGCGCGTGAGGTCGAAATCGACCGAAGAATCAGGGCTGCTCATGGTGTGGTTCCTGTGCTGAAGCGGTGGGTGAATGAAGCCCTTGATAAATTAGCACCGGCTGGCGATCCGGGTCAAGCGGCGTCGGCATCCGGGCGCGCGCGGAACCGCACAGGCCGCTTAAACTTTTTACTCAGGTAACTTTGACATTCGCGAAATCATTGCTATAATCTTGTCTTTCGCGGCTGTAGCTCAGTTGGATAGAGTACTTGGCTACGAACCAAGGGGTCGTGGGTTCAATTCCTGCCAGCCGCACCATTATTCGTAAGTTGAAAGGCCTGAAGAGCAATCTTCAGGCCTTTTTTCTTTTCTGATAACATTTTGTTGTTGTGTCACACACTCTTACACTTTAAGCTCGAGCACAAGCTGAGCTTGTTAAGCGAAGAAGCGCGCTCTTCCAAGGAGATCGCCGCGCGTTTGTGTAGGTATTGGCCTACAGCCAATACAAAGGCTTGGTAATCTTTGTATATTTGCATTAGAATCGGACGCGCTCCCCTATGAAAATGTCAAAATCGACTTATAGGGGAGTAATTAATTTGTCGACGCAATAATGCCGAGGTGTTGCGCACACATTGTGTCGGAACGGCGATGTTGAACGCGCCTTTGCTAGCATGAAGCTCCCCGATTCTTGATAACCAGGCCGTCTTGCACGGCTGATTTTTTCTTACGAGGTAATATTTATGAAACATATGAAATCCCTGATTGCTGCGGCTGTCCTGGCAAGCGCATCACTCGGCTCGTCGGCGGCATTCGCTGCTGATATTTCCAACAACCCACAGGCGCTGCCTGTGCTGGACAACACTGCCAACTTCGGCAGCTCGTTCTTGCTGAACAACCAGGGCAACACCTTCGCCGACAAGTTCCGCTTCTCGGTCACCCGCGTGGAGCATGACTTCGACGCCATCGTGTCGTCGATCACCCGCAACGACAAGACCGGTCTCGACATCACCGGCCTGAGCCTGTTCAGCAGCACTGGCAGCCTGATCACCTCCGGCACCATGGAAAGCAAGGGCGCCGTCGATATCTGGAGCCTGCGCGCAGACAGCCTGGGCCTGGGTAGTTACTACCTGCAGGTCAGCGGCAAGATGGTGTCGGGTACCGGCGGCAGCTTCGGCGGCACCGTGATGCTGGCGCCAGTACCAGAACCAGAAACCTACGGCATGATGCTCGCTGGCCTGGGCGTGCTCGGTTTCCTGGCACGTCGTCGCAAGGCAGTCAAGCAAGCGTAATTTGCTTAGCTGAAAAAAAAACGGAAGCTTCGGCTTCCGTTTTTTTTTCGTCCCGCCGCAAGCGTACTCCGCGTTTGCCAGCGACGAGGCAAGCCGCGGTCCCTCCTGGCCACGGTTTGGTTTTGCGCTCACGGCATATTGCTTGAAACGAGCAGCAGCGAGGGTCGCCGTGCGCTTTTGCTTTGGATCGAGTCAGTGGCGCGCTTCGCCCGCGCTGACCGCGATCTACTGGATTCATCAATGCATTGCATGATAGCTAGCAAAGATGACGATGCCTGCGCCGATGAGAATTGCCACGCCAGCGGCAATCAGAAATGTTGGCTTTGCGCCCATCATTGTTATCGGATCATTCCCTGATGAGCTTTCATGTGCCAGTGCGAGGGACGCTCCTGTCAGTGCCAGCGACACGATCATTCCAATGATTTCCCGCCTTTGCAAGAGGCTTGGCATCGGATCAAGCGAAACCGGAAAAATACTCAGGAGATCGAGAGCGTAGACGACGGCAAAGCCTACACCAGCGATGGCTGTGGCATGCGCAGCCCATCGGCTGCCTTTCAGGACAAAATAGACGAGTGCCAAGCTGCCTATGCCCAGCGTCGTCAGGAATATATTGAACAGGATGACCGAAGCCTCCCCAATATTGGCAAAATTCCTAGTCTCGATTGGTCCACCTGGAACCATAGTTGAAAATAGCAGAACCGAGACCAAGGTCAGCGCAGCGACGAGTTTTCGAGTTGGTGTCATACTTTTTCCTGTCGTTTCGCCCCCGGCACAACCGAAAGGCGCTAGATCAGATCGTCCTTGGTCGCGGAGTATTGATAGAGATTGGCCCCGCTCACGCCGGCCTCGGCACTGATCTCTACCGTGCTCGCAACGTGGAATCCCTCACGGGCAAAGACGCCTCGCGCTCCATTGATGATTTGCCGCCTTCGCGCGGCACGCCTGTCGGCGTCGACGGGACGTCCTAGAGCCGAGCGGGATGTCGAACGTTTATTCCGCGTCTCGTCACCCAGCGTACACGCAATGATCAAGGCGCTTGAGCAACAGGGTTTCATCCGCCGCCAAGCAGGAGCGGCACGTTCGATTCAACTTCTCGATCCCTGCGAACAATTGCCGATCCTGAGGCAAGTCGACTAACCCACTCAGGCCAACCCTTCAAAATCCCTGAGATGAGGTACTAGCTGCGCACCTTCTTGATTACGCTGCGGTTGCTGAGGATCTCCTCGATCTGCTCGAAGCGCACCGGCTTGACCATATGATGGTCGAAGCCGGCCTCGAACGCCAGTTGGCGATCCTTTTCCTGGCCCCAGCCGGTCACCGCGATCAGCAAGGTCATCTGGCCGCACGACAGGCGCCGGATCCCGCGCGCCAGGTCGTAGCCCGACATTTGCGGCAGGCCGATGTCGAGAAACGCATAATCGGGGCAAAAGCGCGCCGCCGCCGTCAGCGCGTCCGGCCCGTTGTGGGTGATGACCACGCTGTGCCCCATGGCCGAAAGCAAGGCGCCGATGCTGTTGACAAAATCCACATTGTCGTCGGCCAGCAAAATCCGGTAGGTTTCCGAGCTCATGAAGGCGGCCGGACTGGTCTTGGTCGGCATTTCGGGCTCGACCACGATCGGCAGGCGCACGATGAATTCGCTGCCGCGGTTGATGCCGGCGCTGTGCGCTTCGATACTGCCGCCATGCAGCTCGACCAGGCGGCGCGCCAGCGACAGGCCCACGCCCAGGCCCGCATTGGTGCGCTCCAGGGTCGAGTCGACCTGCACGAACATTTCGAACACGTGGTTGAGCATGTCGGGCGCGATGCCGATGCCGTTGTCGGCCACCTGGATGACCAGGTCGCGCTCTTCCACGCGCGCGCTCAAGGCGACCCGCCCGCCGCGGTTGGTATATTTGGCTGCATTGTTGAGCAGGTTCGACAAAATCTGCGCCAGCCGCGTGGCGTCGCCATGCAGGAACACCGGCCGGTCCGGCAGGTCGATCGCCAGTTCGTGGCCGTGCAGCTCGATGTACGAGCGCACCACTTCGAGCGCATCGTTGACCACGGCTTTCAGCTCGACGCGGCCCATCTTGATGGCGAACTTGCCGGTATTGATGCGCGACACGTCCAGCAGGTCGTCCACCAGCCGCACCATCTGGCGCAACTGGCGTTCCATGATGTCGGTGGCGCGCTGGGTGGCCTGGGCGTCGCCGCTGCGGATGCGCAGGATGTCGAGCCCGGTGCGGATCGGCGCGAGCGGATTGCGCAACTCGTGCGCCAGGGTGGCCAGGAACTCGTCCTTGCGGCGATCGGCCACCAGCAGCGCTTCCTCGGCGCGGTGGCGCACCTGCATTTCGTGCTCCAGGGTCAGGTTCGCTTCCTGCAGGGCGTGCGCGCGGCGCCCGATTTCGGCCAGCATGTCGTTGAACGCCGCCACCAGCACCCCGATTTCGCCGCTGTTATTGCCCGGCACGCGCAGGCTGAAGTCGCGCCGCTGCATCACTTCGCGCGCCACATTGGTCACCGCCAGCAGCGGCCGGGTGATGCCCTGTTGCAGGCGCGACGCCACCAGCGCCGCGATCACCAGCGAGACCAGGAGCACGATGCCGAGGATGGCCGCGTAGTTGAGCAGGCGCTCGACCAGGCCGAAGCGCGCGCGCAAATACACCGTGCCAAGCACTTCGCCATTGTCGACAATGTTGTGGTACACCACCAGCTCGCCATGCTCGATGGTATAGCCGGGCCGCCCCGGCTTGACCGGATACGACGGTTCGAGCGAGCCCTGGGTGTAGGACGCGAAGCGCACCCCGGCGCTGGTGTAGAGCGCGCCCGAGAGGATTTGCGGGCGCACCCGCAGCACGGCCAGGTTTTGCTGCGCGCTCCTGGCATCGTTGAAGGCCAGCGCCGGGGCGCTGACGCTGGCGATGATGTCGGCCTGGGTCATCAGGTCGTCGACCCAGTATTGCTGGAAGGTGCGCAGGTCGTACAGCAGCATGGCGATCGAGGCCGCCAGCAGGGCCACGAAGGTGGTCGAGACAGCCATGAGGATGAGTTTGCTACGGACGGAGCCACTGTCGTGTTGCATCACGGTGCTCCCTTGTGAACGTGATTGGCCACTGTCAGCAGGCGCGAACTGAGCTTGACGCTGTTCCGGTCGGCCGCTTCCAGCGAGACATCGAAGCGCACGCGATCTTCGACGATCCTGAAGTTAATGACACTGCCTTGTTGCAGTCCTTGTTGCGATTCGGTCACGACCAGGGTCGGCATGGCGCCGATCGCGCGCAGCGCCGTGCGCAAGCGCGCCGGATCGTCGCCGCCGATGAACAGCAGGTGTACCCCGACCAGCGGATCCTGCTCGCGCAGCGGGCGCACCAGCACCGGCCTGCCCTGCACCGCGCGCCCGGCGACGATGCGCGCCAGGTCGGCCGCCAGCTCGTCGGCGCCGGCCACGCCGATCACCAGCGGCGCATTCGCGTCGGCAAAGGCCGAGGCCGGAAATTCGGCGTAGCCCAGGAACTTGTACAGGAACGCGGCCTTGATGCTGCGTTCGGGCAGCACGGCGCCGCCGGCCGGCAGCGCCGCGCGCGCCGGCGGCGCGGGCAGCGCCAGCGCCATGGCCAGTCCCAGCAGCAGCGGCATGGCGCATGCGGCCAGGCGCGGCGGCGGGCGGCGCGGGGCGTTCGATGCGCGCGGCGGCATGGCGAACAGCGCGCTCAAAACCGCGCGCTCAGCTGGAGCGACACGGCGCGCTCGATCATGCGGCGCGTGCCCGGCGCGCCGAACTCGGCGTGCGAGGCATGCAGCAGGTTGCGGCCCGACAGCGCCAGCTCCAGGCGCGGGCGCGGCTGCCAGGCCATGCGCACGTCGAGCTCATAGTAGGCCGGCACCACCGGCTGCGGCAACTGGCCGACCCGGCGCAGCGCCAGTTCGGCCTGCAGCGAGTCGGACAGTTCGTGCGAGGAGCGCAGCGACCAGTAGCTGCCCGGATCGTTGATGGCCACGCCGAGCGCGGCCGATCTGTCGTCGCTGGCCGGATCGACGCTGGCGTCGATATCCTGCAGCACCAGGCCGGCCACCAGGCGCCAGCGCGGCGCGGCCTGCCAGCGGCTCCAGAATTCCAGGCCGCGCGTGTTGGCTTCGCCCAGATTGGCGAACTGGGCGCCCTGGCCGGACGGGCGCGGCTCCAGGGTGCGCAGGCGGTCGTAATCGCTGGCGAAGGCGGTCAGCGAGTACGACAGGCTGGGCAGCGGCTGGGCGCGGTAGCCGATTTCGGCCACGCGCACCGTTTCGGCGACAAACGCCGGCCCGCCGGCGACGCTGTAGCCGCCGCTGGCCTTGCGCAGGTAGAAATCGCGGTCGAAGCGCGACGGCGCGCGCACATTGCGCGAGAGGGCCGCCCACACCACGCTGGTGGGACTGGCGTTCCACACCATGCGCACGCTGGGCAGCGTTTCCATGCCGGTGTACATATTGTGTTCCAGTTTCACTCCAATGCTCATCCGCAGGGTACTGCTCAGTTCTATCTTATCCTGCGCGAACACATTCGCCCAGCGCAGATTCTTGTCCGCAGGAAAAAACTCCAGCACGGTGCCGCCCTTGACCCGGTCCCAGGCATGCCGGTAACCGCCGCCCCACTGCACGTTGTGGCGCCGGCCCAGGCGGGCGCCGTGCTGGAATTCGAGGTCGATGGTGTCGAGGCGCTGGGCGCCGGTGCCGTCCTGCACCCGTTCGGTATGGTCGAGCGAGGCCTGGACCCGCCAGTCACCGCCCTCGCCCAGGGCGCCGCTGGCCCGTCCCAGCAGGTTGGCGCCGCTGCCGCGCATCTCGGCCCCGTCGCGCCGGTGTACGCTTGTGCGGTACAGGTCGGCGCTGGCGCTGGCGGCGCCGCTGGCGTGTTTCCAGTCGCTGCGAAAGCCGGCCTGGCGGCGCTCCATGCCGCCGCCGGGGGCATCCGGATAATCGTCGATGTCGATCGCCTTGGCGTACACGCGGTAGGCGCCGCCGTCCTCGAGCCGGCCCCCCTGGCGCACGGTGGCGCCGCGCTCGCGGCGGCCGGCGTCCATCGACAGCAGCGCGCCTTCGCTGCCGGCGGCGTTGCGCGTGATGATGTTGATCACGCCATTGACCGCGTTGGCGCCCCAGATGGTCGCGCCCGGGCCGCTGATGACTTCGATGCGCTCGATGTCTTCCATCACCACATCCTGGGCATCCCAGAACACGCCGGAAAACAGCGGCGAATACACGCTGCGCCCGTCGATCAGCACCAGCAGCTTGTTTTCGATGGTGCTGGAAAAGCCGCGCGCGGTGATCGCGTAATTGGCACCGTCGCTGCGCGCCACCTGCAGGTTGGGCGCCAGGCGCAGCGCCTCGGGCAGGCTGCGCGCGCCGGCCCGCTCGATATCGCTGCCGGCGATCACGTACAGTGAAATGGGGGCGTCGGCCAGGCGCGCCGACTGGCGCGACACCGAGCTGACCACGATGTCCGAGAGCTGCTCCAGCGAAAAATCGAGCAGGGACAACGGTTCCACTTCCGCGCACGCGCCGGCTGCATGCAACAAGCCGGCGCATGCGATGGAAATGGTCAGGAATGGCAGTCTACGCATGCTTGCTATCGTAGAACATTTTCTGTCATGCACAAAGCAGCGCACGCTAACAGCTATTCGTTAGCGTTGGTTTCATGCCTGTCGCGGCAGCCGGCTAGCAACAAAGCGGCGTCAGCGCCGCTTCACACGCCGAACTCGGCCGCCGCCTTGGCCGCCCACAAGGCTTCCTGATAGCTTGGGTAGGGAATGTCGTAACTGTCGATGGTGCCATCGTCGCCGATGAAACTGGTCCACCAGCCGTCGGCGGCGGCCGAGATGGCGATGTCGCCGGGCTTGCAGTGCTCCCCGACCGGTTCATCCTGCCCGAGCACGACGATGTTGACTTTCCTGTGTTTGACGATACTTGCCATGAATCACCCCTTGAGTGTCTTTGAGCTATAAACAGAACGGATAACTGACATCACAAACATCAATTAGATATATTTTCCGCACCGCAGCATACTGCTTCTGTCTCCTCTATTCTCCTCCAAGAAAATAGATTCAGCCCGCTCTCTGAGCGGGCTTTTTTTTTGCCTGTGCGTTCGCACCGCCGGGCGCGGGTCTTACTCAGCGGCAAACGTGGTGAGATTGGCGGCCGGGTACTTACCCGTCAACAAATTCAATTCCTGTCCGGCTGCCCAGGTGGTGACCCGGTTCGCCTGATCACCATGCGCAGCGATATGCGCATGGTGCTGACGCATGCACAGTTCATTCGACAAGGTGATTAGCGCTGATCTTCAGCTAACCGACACCACGCTTCGGTTCGGTTGCCCGTGGCGACAGCAGCGTACAAGAGGCGCGTCAAAATGGTCGACAAATCGAAGCGCCGGTTAAATCGATACTG